>NZ_PENY01000041.1:0-205193 GCF_003144445.1 Proteus sp. TJ1640 | reverse complement strand
TGTGCTATTGGTGTAATAGGTGTGGTCGCCCTCTTCAAATCCTTTTGCTCGGCTACCATTAGCATTAATATTTACCCCAACACCCCCCGAGCCCACTGTGACGCCAACACCAACAGAAGCACTTTTGCTGCTGTTTTTACTGTCTATCGTCTCTTGGTTTTGTGCTGATTGTAATGTGATATCTCGCGTAGCACTTAAAGTAAGATCACCACCAGCCTGTAGCTCACTGCCTGTAATAGTGATATCGCCTTGCTCTTTTCCTGTTGCCGTAATAGAGAGATTTTCACCTGCGCTTAAGCTACTGCCCTGGGCGATGTTTTGTTGCTGTATACGTTCAGACTCAGAAGAACTTTTGCCATAAGCAACATTGGCACCAATCAACGTTGTGCTCTCATTATCAGTGCCAGATTGCGCATTATCTAATGCAACCGCACCTGCTGCCTGAGCCCCAGAAAGTCCTGCTTTAATACCTTGAAGTGTGCTAATTTGGCTATCATCAGCTTCTTTAGATGCCTTATAACCTGAAATAGCACCATTGATTGCACTTCCTGCGGTACCACTTAGTGCGACGGTAAAACCACTCTGCTTAGTCTTAGTTTTGCTTAGCTCAGTGTAACTATTTTCGGTAGCCAGAATATCAACAGAATCCCCCGTAAGAGATATCTCTTTTTTGGCTATCATTTCACTGCCATCAATGGTGAGATTATCCCCTGAACTGATGCGAATATTGCCATCCGTACTACCAATCACACTGCCTTTTTGAGTTACAGCATCACTATTATTGAGCTGCTCAAATGCAGATTTACCTACAGTAAAGCCGATGCCTCCTGTACCACCGATGCCTGATTTTTTAATTTTTTCTTCATAAGATTGGAAAGCAAACTCTTCTGCAGTAGTCAGCGATAATTGATTACCCGCATCAAGATTGATATCTTGTGTCGCAATAATCTCACTGCCCTGTGCAATTAAATCATTGCCAGCAGAAATAGAAACTTCATTTCCTTTTAGCTCTGTTCCAGTTGCTTGTTTATTATGAATTTCAGCATGTGTAGTGCGAGTTTCCGAAGAACCAAATGATTTATCTTTCGTCACACTGTGTGCGATTTGGTCAATAGAGGAATAACCACTTTGTAACGAAATATCATTACCTGCAGTTAATCCTAGCGAGCCTGTGGCTTGAATATCTGTTGCCGTAAGATGAAGATCTTCGCCCGATGCTATTGAGATATCCCCCGCATAAAGATGAGATCCAATCTCCTCTTCTGTGGTTTTATGCAGATAGTTATTGCTATCCCAATCAATATTCTCTTGGCGACGCGTATTAATAGTACCTAATTCAATATTTTTACCTGCGGTTAACGCCAATTGGCTGTTATCACCACTTGCGAGAATATCTGTTGCTGTTAACGCTAAATTACGCGTTGCTTTTAATGTAATCTCACCATCTGACTGTGTTAAATAAATAGCCGCACCACGGTTTAGCCATTGATCGGTATTATTACCCGATACAGTTGCTGTACTAATAATGTCATTACCTGCTTGCAGATTAATGCGGTTTTGCCCTGCAATTTGTCCGCCTTCATTTTGAATATCTTGCAACGCAAGTAAATCTACCGTTTGCCCTTTAATTAGCCCTTGGTTAATTAAATTATCGGTTGAAGCTTGTAATTCTATTTTACTTAAAATAGTGCCTTTGTTTTTTAACTCAGGAATATTATTTAAAATAACTTCACTACCTGAAAGCAATGCTCCACTGTTTTGTAAATCACCGGGTAGAACACGCGCATAAACTTGAGGCACTAATACCTTTTCAACGAAGCCATTAGCTAATGTGATCTCTCTACTGGTTAATAACACCATATCCGTTGTGATCATTGCCATCTGTTCAGCGGTTAATGTCACACCTGGTTTAATGCCAAACTCTTCACTAAAGCGAATACCCGCATCCATTAAAGCGTGATATTGCTGTTCGTTATCATTATGCCCATCAAGATATTGATTGCCGGTGAGCTGAATAATTTGATCACGGATTATGCGTTGTTCATAAAAACCATCGCCAATACGCTTATGGGTATTATTGTGATCAACAGATAATGCATTTTGCATATAATCTGAGCTTAACCACTCCCTTTTATTGGTAAAGCGAGAGTCAGTTTCAACAATATATTGGCTATCCGTTCCTTTATTAACATTAAATAAACGGTTTTCAGGGAGTTTTAATATAGGCGCTACGGTCTGAATTTTAACTTCGATGGTTTTCTCTTCCGTTGGCTTTTCTAATTGAGGAACTGTAATTATTTTACCAATAGGAAGTTCAGGGTGTTTCTCTGACCGTTTTATTTCCGGTAATACACCATTAGGCTGCGTTATTGCGGTTTGTTCAGCGTTAAATGTTGAAACCGCATCACCACTTTCTAATACGATTTTTGTCGATTGATTACCATTAATCGTCTCATCAAGTTTTTTTGTAGTTATTTTATCAAAGAGAGCAAGATCACTTTGGTCTGTTAATAAGCCCTCTTTATATTTTGTTAATGAGAGATCATCCCCCAAATCATAATCTGTTTTTTCAGGCGTAATAGAGGTTAGCTCCGCCGTATCAACATCGACTTGATTATGATGAGTAATTAACCGACCGAATCTTCGTGTTGTAAATACTTTTATTTCACTCTGTTCACTTAATTCAGGACGTTTATCTGAGGTCAGATCGGTATTTTCTTTATATTCCAATAAACCTAATGATAAATCAGTAACCACCTCAAACGGCCCATATTGGGAATGTGAAGTTGAGCTACTTTTCTTCTTACGACCCGCTTTACGTTTACCCGGTCTTTTATGCTTTATTGCTGTACCTTCATGGTATTCAATACGCTGACCTGCGGTTTCCTGATTATTAATATGCATACCATCAATAATCAGCTTGCCACCAGCGATAATATGGCTATCAATATTGTTTAAATTATCACCTTTTAAAGTAATATCTTTACCCGCCAATATTAATGCCGGATCACGATGTAATAATTTTGACTCTTCTGTAATTACCTTATATTTAAATTCATAGAAGTCTTTATATTGACGACCATTGATATTTAATAAATGCTCACGCGTATTGATGTTGTACCAGATTCGCTCATCATCAGAATCAAATTTATCGCCGCTATGATCGACACCAAATTGATACATTGGTACTTCAGATACTTTTTCCGGATCACTGATTTTTAAGTAGAGATCGCGGTTATTAATTTCTGAAATATGAGCAAATAAATTTCCACTCGCTTCAATTGATGCACTTTCATTATTTAATACATCAGCGGCAACACTTTCTGACAGATTTTCTGTTTCAAAACCCGCAATAGCCATATCGCCACCACTGTAAATAAGGGCGTGATTACGGTTATTTATTGTATTACTCAATAGCTGTAGATTTTCACGAGAAGCTAATACCGGAGCAATATCTTCAAACGGTGCATGATTATCAAATTGCTGGCTTTTTAGCTGGATATTATCACCATAAATGCGTCCACCCGCTTGGTTATAAATAGCATCAGCCGTTAATGTGAGTGTGCCACCAAAAGCATCAATCAATCCTGTATTTTGCAGTTTTTCTGAAATGGTTAATATCAGCCGTTTAGCACTAATTTCGCCATTACGTTTTTCATTATCATCGAGACTTCTTTTGCTGCGAGTCGTCACCAAATCATCACTTTCTAATGGTGCTACTGACTCACTGTTATTTAAGTTCGTCGCTTGAAGTGAAAGCCTCTCACCCGCATAAATAAATCCAGCGTTATGAATTTCATCCTCTGAAGAGAGTGTTAAAGAGTGCTGTGCTTTAATTGTGGCATCTTGTTCTAACTTAAAGGCGGTTTTTAATTGAATTTCACTGCCACCCGCCGAAATAATTTCGCCATTACCACTCAGCTTTTCAGCCCATAAACGAAGCTGTTGTGTCGCCGCTAATAGTCCCTTTTTATTATCAATCGCTAATTTATTTTCGTTTTTGCCTTCAATGGCTAACATTGCAGCAGATATTAAGCCACGCTGATTATTAAGGTTTTCAGCAGGAATTAATTTGAGGTGTTCACCGGCTTGAATAACGCCTTGATGATTAAGCAAATCGTTTACTGCAATATGAATATTATTGGCTTTTAATCCTAGGTTTTCATCATCTGTTTGCTGATTATCAAGCTGTTGAGCCGTTACAGTAAGTTGTTCTTGAGATTGGATCTGTCCTATCTGGTTATTTAATCCCTGACTGAGCGTGATTTCAGTATTGTTACCCGCAAGAATAACGCCTTGTTGGTTATCAATACTTTTACCGTCAATCAGTAAGTTATTAGCGGATAATAGTGTTCCTTGCTGATTATCTAACTCACTTTGGTTTAACTGAAGATCCAGTTTGTCAGTTGCCTGAATATGTCCTTTTTGGTTATTAAGTCCTGCAACATTAAGTTGGGTTTCAGTCGCACCAATAACTTTGCCATTTAAATTGATCAGATCATTTTGTCTGGTATTTAACTTAAGCTGGCTGTCTGATTGCAATAATCCATTGGTATTAACCAACTCTTGGGAATGGATATTTAACTCTTTTTTGGCGTATATAGTGCCTTGATTGTTCTGTAACTCGCCGCTGTTAATAGTAACTGCATTAAGTGCAGTTATTTTCCCTTGCTGATTATCAATATCACCACTGTTTAATGAAATCGCACCCGCAGAAACAAGCGCCCCGTCACGATTAATAAGTGGTGTATTGGAATGGCTAATCGTTAATAAATCGCCAGCAGAGATTTTTCCTTGATAGTTGTTTAACTGTTCTGTTTGTAGGTCTGTTTTTTGACCTACCGTTATTAATCCTTGCTGATTATTTAATTTTTCAGGACTAATTAGTTTTAGCATACTCGCGACAGAAATTAATCCATTTTGGTTGTCTAGCTGTTTAACCGTTGCATTCAGATTATGTTGAGTAATAATGCCCGCTGTCGCTTTGTTATCCGTATTTGTTAACTTACCATCAGCATTAATGGTGAGCGATTTAACGGCGTAAATTAGCCCTTTCGCATTATTTATATTATTGGCATTAATAATTAATTGATGGCGATTACTGGCGATACTGCCTTGTCTATTATCAAGATCAGTCGCGTTAATCGTTGCTTGCTTATTAGTAGTTATTTTTCCTGTTTGATTAACCAGTTGCCCACTATAAATAGTCAGGTTAGTTAATGCGCTTATTAGTCCATTTTGGTTATTAATATTCTGTTTCTGGGTGTTAATAACGACATTTTGACTCGCACTAATCACACCTTTTTTATTATCAAGTTCAGCTGATTTTAAATTTAATCCACCCTGTTTGCTGCCTAATTGTGCTTGGCGATTAATCAGTTTTGCGCTAGAAATATTTAAGTCATCATTAGAAATCACGCGCCCTTGAATATTATTAAGCTCACCACTTTTTAGATCTAATTTTCCTTGACTAATAATGCCACCTGATAGCGTCTGATTATTATTTAATGCATAACCTTGTGTATCTAAAGTGAAATTATCTGCTGAATAAAGTGTGCCTTGTTGATTATCTAACGTTTGAGTCGTTAATTTAAAGCCGTTTGCCTGACTAATAACTTCGCCACTACGGTTGCTCATCCCTAAACTATTAAGCAATAAAGATTTAGCAGAAAAGATATAGCCCGATTGATTATTTAAGTTACCTGTCACAAGGTTTAATGCCCCATGACTAATAATTCCTGCTTGAGATAATGTATTGCTATTATCTAATTGATTATTTTCTGTTGTGATATCTAATTGCGTTTTTGCTGTAATAAAACCATTTTGGTTATTAATCGCGCCACTTTCGATTAATACCCGTTCTTCAATGCTACCAATCTTACCTTTCTTATTATTAATATCTTCAACAAACAGTGATTGTTTAGCCGTTGATGTAATTTTACCTTCAAGGTTATCAATATTACCGGCATTAATTTCTAATTCGCCTTTACTTATAATACCGCCACTTGTTGCCGTATCACTATTATCAATACGCTGTTTACCAGTGTTAATATTTAATGCTGTATTCGCCGTGATCAACCCAGCATGATTTAACAGTTCATGGCTGGCGATAAGTAACTTGCCTGTTTGGCTAGCTAATACACCTTGTGTATTATCTAGTCGCTGTCCGTTGGTATTAATTACCATCTCTTTTAGAGAATAAATTAATCCAGATATATTTTTTATTGATGCTGAATCAATAGAAATAGTGCCATTATCCGCGGAAATGATACCGTTATTATTGGTGATTTGTTGCTGATGCGTATTGATTATTGCGTCATATTTGGCAACTAACTGACCATCTTGATTATTGAGCGCTCCACTATCAATGGTGATATTTTTTTGGCTAACTATTCCGCCACTTTTTAAAGTTTGCGTGTTATCGATAGCATATTTATTTGGATCTAATTTAAGATCACCTTGGGCAGAAATAACGCCGCTACGGTTGTCAATTTGATGTGTATTTAAAGTCAGTGATGATTTCTCACTTCCTAAACGGCCTTGATAGTTAATTAAGTCACCATAAGATAAAACATTCGCACTATTACGAGCAATTATTTTACCTAGCGTGTTATCTAATTTTCCTTGGGTTTCAATAGATAATGCATTATGGCTAGTGATTTTACCTTTAGTATTATTTAATTCACTCCCCGTCGTAAGCGTCATTAATTTATTAGAGGCAAGCGATCCTTGCGTATTATTTAGCGCTTTTTTTGTTTCAATTTCTAATGTCTCATGACCACTTATTTCTCCTTGGGTATTGTTTAATTCGCCATAAGTTAAAATATTAACTGAAGCATTACTGATCAACTTTCCTTTGGTGTTATTTAATTCACCCGTTGTCATATTGAGTGCATTTTTACTAAAAATCTGACTATTGGTTTTCGTACTTTGGTTACTTAAACACTCACCTTGTGTATTAATGATGATGTTATTGGCACTTATTGAGCCATCATCATTAATCAGTTGTTTACTGGTAATTGATAAATCGCTATTTAGGCTACCTAATATGCCTTGTTGATTGACTAAATTGCCACTTTTAACAGTTAACTGATCAGCAGAAACAATACGGCCTTGTGTGCTATCAATATCCCCACTATTGATTGTCAATGTCCCTTTTGTTTCGATCCCCTTATTACCATCAATTGTTTGACGATTAATCAAGTGATCACGCAAAGTTAATTGTAATTGTTGAGGAGAAAACAGATGTCCTTGGCTATTATTTAGCGATATTCCTTTTAATGTTAAATTGGCTAACTCGCTAAGGATTTGACCTGATTGGTTAGTCACGATGTTAGTTTGTAAATCAACTTGCTGCTTAGCTAGAATTTGCCCTTGTTGATTATTAAGATCACCACTGTGAATATTTAATCCACCTTGACTCACTATTCCGCCACTTTTTTGTGTTTCACTGTTCGTTATTTTTTGCTGGTGGCTATCAATAATGAGATCTTTGCCAGTAATAATTAGTCCCGCATGATTATTTATCGCACCTGTTTTTAACGTTGCGTGATCAGATAATGTTAATCGACCAAATTGATTGATAAAGCCTAATTTAGCTGTATTTAATTGTAATTGACTCGCACTAATATCACCTTGGCTATTATCTAATACTCCCGTATTCAGTCGTAAGTTTTGTGTTGCTTGAATACCTTGACCTTTTTGTGTATCGCGATTAATTAACTGCTGGTTATTTGAATTAATAGTGATATTAAATGCCTGTATTAACCCTGATGTATTATCCCACCCTTGCGTATTAGCGGTAAAATCACCTTGTGTAACGATTTTACCTTGCTGGCTATTAACTATTTTACTCTGGAGATCAATACTATTTTTAGCATTGATAATCCCTTGGCTATTGTTAATGTCACCAGCGTTTAGATGCAATTCTCCTCGACTAATAATACCGCCAGATTGATGGGTATTTTGATTATTTAACTCTCCATCTTGGGTCGATAGCCACAAGGATTTTTCTGATTGAATAATGCCTTGGCTGTTATCAACGTTATTTGCCGTTAATCGCAGTCTATTTTGCGAAATTATTGCACCTTGTTGATTATCTGCATGTCCCGTTAAAGTGATATTTAATCCATTAGCACCAATTTCACCTTTGGCGTTATTTAATATATTCGCTTTAATTTCACTATTATTTTTGCTAATAATTTTCCCAGCATTGTTATCAAGCTTATTGTTCAGGGTGAGATCAATAGTTTTATCGGCATTAATATTGCCTTGCTGGTTAGTTAATATATTGGCATGAAGTTTAAGAGTATCCGAAGATATCAATGCACCTTTATTATTAGTAATGGCTTCTATGGCGGTTATATCTAGGCGACTTTGGTTTAAGGTTCTCACTTCACCTTGGGTATTATCTATCTCTTGGGCATTGAGTGTTAATGCACCTTGCGTCTGAATATTACCGCGTTGGTTACTGAGTTTTTTTTCTACGTTAATTGATGTTAGTTCAGTACCTGTTTGCTTTAAATTAGCGTCATTATGGTTAAGATTAACTGCACTAATATCTATTTTTTTCGCTTGGGTTGTGGCTTTTTCTAAATCTACATATTGCCCTTGCAGAGAAAACTGCCCGGTTGTTAATAGGGAGCCTTCTTTACCTAATAACGTTTCAGTTTTTAGAGTGATAGCACCTTGCTGAGGCAATGATATTGTGCCTTGCTGATTATTTAGCGCCGTTGTTTTAATGATTAATTGGCGGCCAAGACTTTGAATATCGCCATGTTGATTATTCAGATTTTGATGATTTAAAGCGAGATTTCCAGCGGAATTAATCTCTCCTTTTAGGTTATTGAGTGTAACGGAATTGAGTTTTAAATCATGGCTACCTGATTGGCTTAATTTACCCTCACTATTATCAATCAGGTTAGGCGCAATAAGTTGAAGCTTATCAGCGCTGATCTCACCTTTACGATTAATAATCTCTGTTTTAGCATTAAGCATTACTGTATTTGCATTAACTTGGGCAAACTCTGTTTTAATTTGCCCTACTGATGCCGTAAAGTGTAGATCTTTACTTTGTGTTTTGCTGTTTGAAATATCAACATTTTTAGCCGTTAAATTAATTTTATCGCCACTTAAATGCTGACCTGCAGAAATAATGTCATCCGCTATATTCAAAGTTAGCGAGGCAGGATTAACGGCATTACCGCTATTATCAATGCCTGCACCTAGTTGGCTCTTGTGTGTTGCCAAATAGCCTTTAGCATCAATTTGAATATTATTTTGAGCGACTATTTTGCCTGATGCGGTTTGAGAAACGTTTTCTGTTGCTTTTAACTGAATATTATTTTTAGCTTGTAGTGTGCCACTATTAACAAAATCACCTGTGGTATTTAGCGCTAGGTTTTTATCGCCGGCAATCACACCTTGGTTATTTAGACTTGCCGTATTAATTTGTAATTGTGCTTTAGACTGAATGAGTCCGATATTTATTAACTGACCGTTTTCATTTAGTGTTAAACCACCCGCTTCAGCACCAATTTCGCCTGCATTACGCACACCAACACCATGTTCTGTGCCAACCAATTTAATTTTGTTGGCATACATACCACCGATTAGGGCAACATCGACGGCATAATCATTTTGTTTAGCTACTGAATCATCTTGGCTAATCACATTGCCATTATTATCTAGTGTATTTTTACCTGTAGTAATTTCTAATTTATTGGCTTGAATGCGTGAGTTAACTTCTACGGCGCGCGCTAAAATACGTGTGTAATCACTTTGGCTATCATTTAGACCACGATCAGAAATAACTATTTTTCCGTTGTTAATTTCATAACCAGCAATTGCCCCATCTTGCGTTAAAGCTTTACCTGCAACTAAAGTGGTATTTACCGCATTAATAAAGCCACAGCCTTGGCAACTAATACCCGCTGGATTTGCGATAATAATTTCCGCTCGTTTGCCTGCAACTTCAATAAAACCATTAAGTTGGCTAGGATTTTGGCTATTAATTTCATTTAAAATAACATTCGCTTCGCCTTTAACCAACCACGGATTTCCCGTCACCATTCCAGCTAATTGTGTTTGTGTATCTTGTAGGCTGTTATTGAGAATGGCACCTTTATTATCAACATCGAATTGCGTAAATTGGTTACGTGATACGCCATGTTGATTCGGTTGCTGGATATTAATTTGAGCTATGCCATTGCTAGTTTGTAATACCGTTGCTTGTTGGTTATTTGGAGCATGCTGATCTGCAATAATTTGACTAGCTTGCACAGAAAAACTTATCATGCCTTGCATCAGTAATAAAATAAATGCCACGCTATTTAGTGAACTTTTAATGGGTGATAAAAAAAGAGTATTGCGCTTATTATTTTCACCACAAGATTTCGTTAATTCAGATACGACAACCATTAATTGTCGAGTACGATTATAAATAACGCGATAACATAATTTATTCATGAGTAAGTTCCTTGCCAAAAAGACAATATAAATTTCATTTAATTATTATTTCTTATTTAATATTTGAGTTAATTCTGTATTTTAATAATTAAAGTTAATACTAAATCCTAAATTAACATGATCCGTTTTAAACCCATCGGGTTTAGATAATGGTGTGCCAATAAATGAATCATATTTTATTGTGGAGGAAAATAACGAACCTTTTATACCCACAACACCACCCGCAAGATGTTTACCTAATAATCGAGGATTATCTGTATTTGTTTTTAACTCGCCATAATCTGCGCCAAGATAAATAAATTGTTCTGATGCAGGATATCGCCAACTTAACGTATTTTGTATAAACCAACCTTCATTAGCACTCAGTGTTCTTTCACCATCAAATCCACGAATAGTCCAACGATTACCTATTGCAAACTGATCAATGGGTGTTAATGCATCATGTGTCATTTGTTTACGGTAATTTAATTGATATTTGAATTGCTGCTGAGCAATAGATATTGGAATATCTAATTCGGCACGCCATGTTAAAATATCGGCTTTATCTGTTGCATAATAATTATCACGATATTGTTCTTCATACGCTGCAACTGAACCAAACCAGCGTGTTCCTTTTTGGTAATTAATGCTACTTTCCAAAGTTCCAAAGCCAAAATATTGGCGATGTGAAAGATTCATTAACCAATGGCTAACGCGTCGGCGTTGGATTTCAATTTCAGTATTATCAATATAATTTCGTAATACTTTAGCTTGAATACCATAGCGTAATGTCGTTTTACTGCTTTGATTACGAAAAAGGGTATATGACACACCTGCATTAATACTGTCACTTTCACCTGAATAGAGAATGTCTTTAATATGGCCAGCGACTGTTTGAGAATAATCGTATTGAGAGGCGTTAATATCAAATAACCAATAGCCAAAAGGAATTGAATAATGCGCCATAATATTTTGATTATTTTTATTCCCAGCAAAGTCTAAATCACGTTCTGTTGATAAATAAAACAAATCACTCAGTGCTAAAGGATTATCTAATGCTAACATTAAACCACCTTGATAACGCCCCGTTGCGGGTGATCCGGCATCATTGATCCATAATGAAGTATGCCAGAAACGAGATTGTTTTCGCTTTATCACAATATCGCTTTCACCCGCATTTACACCAGGCTTAATTTCCATTTCAGCACTCACAACCGGTAATCGCTGTAGGTTTTCTAACCCTTGTTCAATATCTCGTAAATCGAGTAATTGTTTTTTATGCGCAGGCATACTGGTATATAACAAGGCGTATTTATCAGAGTCATCAGTAAATTTAACATTACGAATAATGCCAGGAACTATTGTTAAATATAATGTTCCACGACTAATATCTTGTTCAGGTACAACAATACGCGTGGTGATCCACCCATGCATTAATAGGCGATTTTGCATACGAGTGACGACGGTATTTATTCCACTTATCCCCAAGCATTGCCCTATAAATTCAGACTTAAAAAGAGCCAAATTAACCCAATGAGGAATAACCTCTGCATTCGTTATTTCAATGTGCTCGATTTGAAAACAGAGTTTTTCTTCTGTTTTATTCTCTTTTTCTTCGTATTGGCTAATATCAAAAGATATACTAGGTCTTTCAGGTATTAATTGCTGATAAAGAGCTTCTTGTTGACTTTGATTATGCTGCTGTTGTTGGTTAAAGATTTCAGATATTTTTTCAGAAACGTCTGCTGAAGATATGGGAATATAAAATAGAGCAAAAAACACCCATAACTTTAAAAAGAGTATAATTTTTTTCATATTATGCAATAAATAGAGTCTGTGCTTTTAATTGTATTTATTCAAGATACATCTAATCTTTAACATTATTAATATTAAAACATGTAAAGTAAATATCAAAAATTAAATAACAAATAAAATACCGTGGCTTTAACAATATAAAGATTAAAAAAATTAACCTATGTTAAAAAATTAGCTGTATATAATAAGAAAAAACACTTAATAAATTTATTAATGTTAAACTTAATAAATTATCAAAATTAAAATAAATTATATTTTATATTATTTTAATTTGAAAAATTTAAATAATAATATTTATTATTGAAATATTTGTTTCATATAAAATAAAAACTTAACATAAAAAAATGGCTTCATTACTGAAGCCATTTCTATACTGTTTTTTATAACAATTTTTATAGCATTACTTTTCTGGCATTTGTGGCATCGGTCGACGGAATCGACGAGTGATCCACACCATATAAAGTATACCAATTGCGCCCCAAACAAGACCTAACTCCATAGAGCCTGGCTCAAGGTTTATCCACAAGACACCCATTGTCGCGGCACCAATAAGAGGTAATATCAGGTAATTAATATGATCCATTAATCCTTTATTACGGCGCTCACGAATATAAAACTGTGAAATAACAGATAAATTCACGAAAGTAAACGCAACTAACGCACCAAAGTTAATTAATGCTGTTGCAGTCACTAAATCAAAGAACACTGCACCTAAGGCTAAGAAACCGACTAATAGCACGTTAAATGCCGGTGTACGCCACTTAGGATGTACGTAACCAAATGTCTTTTCTGGGAATACTCCATCACGCCCCATAACATAAAGCAAACGAGCAACACCTGCGTGAGCCGCCATACCTGAAGCTAATACAGTCACACATGAGAACACTAAAATAATAGACTGGAATAAAGCGCCAGCAACATACAGCATTATTTCAGGTTGTGACTCCTCTGGATTTTTAAATCGTGAAATATCTGGGAAATACAATTGTAAAAAGTAAGAAACTGCAATAAAGATAATCCCACCAATCAGCGCAGTTAAGAAAATCGCTTTAGGGATAACGTTACCTGCATTTGGTGTCTCTTCTGATAATGTACTGATACCGTCAAAACCTAAGAATGAGAAACAGAGTATTGTTGCCCCAGTTATCATTGGTATCAATTCAGCATCCACAGATGCAAACGGTCTAAAGGTCCATAACTCCCCTACACCTTCTCCGTTATAAACACCGTGAATAAGTAATCCAACAAACACAACCATTACTGCAACTTGCACAATAACAATTGCTGTATTTAAGTTAGCAACAACGTTAATACCACGCAGGTTAAAGAACGTCATTAAAGCGACTAAACCAAATACAAAGATCCACGGTTCAACGCCCGGGAATATTGCTTGTAAATAGATTTTCGCCAATAAAATATTGATCATTGGCATAAATAAATAGTCGAGTAAAGATGACCAACCTACCATAAACCCAACATAAGGACTCATGGATTTTTGAGCATAAGTATACGCAGAACCTGCTGAAGGAAAACGCTTAACTAATTTTCCATAACTTACTGCGGTAAATAAAATTGCAATCAATGCAATCGCATACGAAGTTGCTACGTGACCATTAGTAATGCCTGAAACGATACCAAATGTATCGAAAATAGTCATAGGCTGTAAAAAAGCAAGCCCCATCATGACTACCTGCATTAGTGTCAAGGTTTTACGCAGTTGAACTCGATTGTTAGCACCTGTTTGGTTAGTGCCGATAGAGGAGATAACGTTATCTGACATTAGCGAACCCTCCCATAACTTCGGTGTGAGTATTAGATAAACTCAACCGACAGTTACTGGGAAGACTTCGCATCTGCCTATAAACAGAATAGAATGAAGTTTTTAAGGATGTGTATGTGTTTAGGAGACGCCGTGCTCCGTAGTCATCGTTGCCCGCAGTGCCGTTAGGCCCGACTGCGAAAGAGAATAATTGTACCATATTAGCATTCCTCTATCATGACAACCCTTTCTCTAAGGGGCTGGCTGCTAATCAAATTATGTTATCTATTCAGACTCAAATGAATCTGACCTCTTGGTGTAGTAATAAGTAAAAACGCAAAAAAAAACCGATGCACTTTAAACGCATCAGTCATATTTTTAGTGGGCGCATTTTGCACGTCTCAGACTTAAATAGCAATACATTTTCATCAAAAAACCCCCTTTTTTTACGATCTTTTTAATTCTCAAACTAAGTCAACATATAACGCTACATTTTATTAACAACAATTGTGCTTTTATCACAACTTTTAAGTTTTAAACATTTCAAAGGTCATTACTTCACTGAAAGAACAAAAATATAATGCATTGATAAATAAGAATTAAATATCATATTAAAATTAATTTCGTCAACAAATCATCAAAATAAAACATTTAAAATACATTAATAAGATTAATGCTAATGTTTTGTTAACTCATACTTCTTTTGAACTCTAAAAATAGACTTTTAATAAAAAGTATCTATTTTTTAACAGCCTACTTTATATAAATTAAAAATAAGAGAATAAATTAAGAAAAAAATGACTGATAATAAGTAGAAATAACAATCTAATTGTCTGAATAAAGCGATGAGTAAGATGAATTATTGAGCTAAATATAAACCTCAATACTTAAACTTTCCAGTGTTAATTCTGATCAAATGTTAGAAAAGCAGAGATAAAAAAAGACTCCGTAAGTGGAGTCTTAATGACACAAACTGAGGGGAATAAATTAGAAGTTATAGTTCAAACCGATATTGTAACGACGACCTTCTAATGTTGAATCAAAGTTATCGCCACGTTCAATACGACGATCAAACACGTTATATACCCCACCAATTACATTAAGTTGTTTGGTTAAGCTGTAGCTAGTCCCAATATCAACAAAGGCATAAGAAGGTGTGCCTTTCGCCATATCTGTACGTGCTAAGTAATTTGAGGTTTTGCCACGGAAGTTAATACGCGCCCATGTTTCCATCTCTGGCGTAGTTTCCCAATTTAAGGTTGCATTCGCCATATGACGTGGTTGTTTATTTAATGGCTTACCTTTGAAGTCACCACTTTTTTGTTCCGTGTCGGTAAAGGTATAGTTAGCCGCTAAATTCCATTCTGGTGAAATAATCCAGTTACCAGTGACTTCAACACCGCGCATATTGGCTTTATCAACGTTTTCACGTGAACTCACGAAATCATAGACATGACCAAAACCATCACTCGCTTCACATGGTCTGGATGAGTCTTTATCACAAACGCGTTTCTCCATGATTTTATCTTTAAAATCAGTATTATAAACTGTAATACTTGCGTTTAGATTATCTCGGTTATCCCAGATAAGACTCACTTCTTCTGTGACTGATTTTTCAGGTTTTAAGTTGGCATTACCGAAAATAACACCATCTAAACGTCCACCACCGGTAACTTGACCCCATGTTGAAGTGGCTTGACGTAAATCAGGTGAGCGGTAACCTGTTGACACCCCGCCTTTTAAGGTCCATTCATCAGCCATATGCCATACGCCATAAACTCGAGGAGTCCAATGCGTACCAAAGTTCTCATCTTTATCCATACGCAGACCACCTGTTAAGGCAAAATCATTGGTCATTGTCCATTCATCTTCAGCAAATAATGCCCAGCTATAACGATCTAGCTTATTACCTTCTAAATGATTTCCTTCATCTTTAAGTTCTTCATAGCGGTATTGTCCCCCTACACTTAAAGTGTGATCACCGAGTGTTAAGACCGTCTGATTACGTACGGTTGTATCGTCATAATCCATTTTACGAGATGGGTTACGACTTTCATCGCGCTGAACATAAGTATTCATGGTACCAAACTCATAAACACCGTCATGAGTTAATGCATAATGGGTTAGTTCATAATCAGTAAAGCTACTTTCAGCTGGTTTACCTCGGCTTGGTTCAGCAGATTTAGAATACCAAACTCGAGAATCACGATGTTGATTATCTTTTTTAAATTCAAACTCAACGGTATTTTGCTCATCTGGTGTCCAGCTTAAGGTACCGCCTCCACTTGTCATGATTTGACGGTTAAAGCCACTAATACGCTTATCTTCACCGCGGTGAGAATATTGACCTTGAACTTTTAAACCTAAAAGATTTTCAACCAATGGGCCGGCTGCATAGAAGCTACCTTGCCCTGTGTTACCTTCGTTTTTGCGTTCAGTCAGTGTGGTATCGGCACGTAAACTAAAGTTCCACTCTTTTTGCGCTTTACGGGTAATAATATTGATAACCCCACCCATTGCATCTGAACCATATAAAGAAGACATTGGGCCACGTACAACTTCAATACGTTCAATCGCAGGCAACGGCGGTAACCAACCTTGTTCAATACCGGCATTATCACTATTAGGGCGCGTTTCACGCGAGGCAATACGCTTACCGTCAACCAAGATCATGGTATATTTTGCATCCATACCACGAATACTAATATCAGAACTACTTCCACCGCCTGTGACTAATACACCTGGTACATCTTTTAGTGCATCAGTTACGTCACGATAAGACTTAGTTTCTAATTGTTCACGAGTGACAACAGAAACAGATGCAGGGGCATCTTCGACGGTTTGTTTAAAACCAGAAGCCGTTGTAACAAGCAGTTTTTCTACATTTTCTGCTGTTGCAGTCATAACAAAACTTGATGCAATAGCAGCAACAACGCCAAGCGCAATTTTATTTTTATTTAACACGACCATTCCCGATTCTCCAAGAATATATTCTTTAAGTTTTATATAGATGGATATATCGACAGTTGCTCAAAAACTAAGGTAATAAATTTAATTACCCTTGGTTATTTTAATATTATTTTTTTATCCCTATTTACTGCATTCCTATATTTACTTCTTCTCTCTTTCTCTTTTACTTCTCTATATTTTATCCACTAAACCATCAATAATAATTTGAGGTATTCCTTGTGAACAATATTCCAATCTACCTTGAACACCATAAACATCAGCAAGGCTTTGTGCCGTAATAACCTTATCTGGCGTGCCTTGTGCAATTAATTGTCCCTGTTTCAACATTAATACATGTTCGCCATGTCGTAAGGCAATATTAATATCGTGAACAACCACGACAGTAATAATATTTCTACGCTGTGTTTCTTTAGCGACTAAATCCATTACATGATATTGGTAATTAAGATCCAGCGCGCTTAATGGCTCATCCAATAATAATAAGGAAGGTTGTCTAATTAATGATTGAGCAAGCCCAACTAATTGTTTTTGACCACCCGATAATTCATCTAAATAACGTAATGCTAAATGCTCAATACCTAATTGACGTAATAAGTGCATTACTTGGGCTTCACTATGTTCATTATGTAACCCACCTGAAGCACGCTGCGCCACAATAATGGATTCTAAAACATGTAAATGAACACCCGCTGGTAATGTTTGTGGCAAATAGACTACATTTTGAGCGCGTTGAGCAAAATTCATCGACGCGAGATCGTTACCATCTAAATTGACAATACCTGATGATTTATTTAATCCAGCCAATGCTCTTAGTAATGTTGATTTTCCGCTACCATTTGGCCCCAACAATACGGTGACCTTCCCTTTTGGTAAAGGCTCAACATCCAGTGCCTTAATGATGAGATGTTTAGCATAGCCAGCGCTAAAATCTTGAATTTTTAAGCCTTCAATCATTAGATATTCCCTCTATGACGCAAAATCATGCTGAGGAAAAATGGCACACCCACCAGCGATGTCACAATACCCACTGGAATAATGACACCCGGTATCAAATTTTTAGAAGCAATAGACGCCAATGATAAAACTAAAGCACCGATTAATGCGCTTGCTGGCAGATAGAATCGATGATCTTCACCGAACATCATACGGGCAATATGAGGGGCAACTAACCCAATAAAAGCAATAGGCCCGACAAAAGCAACAGCCAGTGCTGTTAAAATACTGATCCGTAGCAATGAGCCTAATCTTAAGCGTTTTACATCAATACCAAAGCTAATCGCTCTATCTTCGCCTAATCGCAATGCAGTTAATTTCCATGAACTCATCCATGAAATCACCATAATGACAGCAAAGGCACCCGCCATAACACCGAGTTTTACCCATGTTGCACGCGTTAAACTTCCCATAGTCCAGAAAACCAGACCTTGGAGCGTATCTTCTGTTGCAATAAATTGCATCATTGAGACTAATGCATTAAAGGTAAACACCATTGCAATACCAAAAAGCACCACTCCAGATGTAGGAACACGAGTCCAACGCGTTATTGCGTCTAATAATAAAGCGGATAAGAGTGCAAAGAGAAATGCATTCGCTGAAATAAACCATTGGTCAGGAATACCCGGAATACCAATACCCGAAACTATTGCTAATGCAGCACCAAATGAAGCTGCATTTGATAAACCGAGGGTAAATGGGCTTGCTAACGGGTTATTTAGAATAGTTTGCATTTCTGCCCCCGCTAGTCCTAGCGACATCCCTACCACCACCGCCATTAAGGCATAAGGTAAGCGGATATCCCATACAATCACTCGCGAACCCGCATCAACAAGCTCAGGTTGAAACAGGGTTGTTAATAATTTATCAAGTGATAAGCCTGAAGGCCCCATGGTGAAATCTAACACCACAGAACCACAAATAATTAAAGCGATAATTCCTAACCATAGCATGCGTTTATTCATCATTTTTCGATAATGGGTTTTCACATTATCTGATGTGTTTTTTTCATGCTCTTGTGTAGTAAGTCTCTCTGATATAATGCTCATATCAATTATTGTACCTAGTTTTTCTTCTACTCTTTTCTGCTCCTGCCAATACGCTCAATAGGCAAAAACATACCGTATAACTCATCAACGGTGTTTTATGTACAAAAAACAAATTATTAATTTGAGACGACTTATTCATAAAGGAGATGGGTCGCACAATAATTATACGGTAGAAGATATTCATTATATAACTTATTATATTTCGATAAGTTATTGGTTGGTGACATTGAGCACTAAAAAAACTAATTCTTATTAGAACCATTACATTAATCATATAAATTACAACCAATAGCGTCATTATTTTATTTTCAACAAATAAATTACACGCTAACAATAAAGCAAATAATAACTATTATCAATGCGATTGGTAATATAATTAGACTTTTTTGTATCTTTTCTATAATTGACGGGTTAAAAAATAAAAAAACGCCCGTTTTATAGTGATTGTCATCACAAAACGAGCGTTTTAATAACTTGATTTATTGGTTATTTTTTATTCGCAATATGTGTTGGAAATTCCATTTCGTTATAACGAATAAAGCGAGTTTTCTTCACAATCTTATAAGTAAACCAAATCAATAAAAATAATGGGATACCAATATAGGTTGCAATTACACCATACCAATCAATCGTATCTTCTAAGAAAGCTTGGTAATTCTGGCCTAATGTAATAATTAAACACAATATAAAGGCAAAAATAGGACCAATTGGAAAGAAGCCGGAACGATAAGGTAAGTCATTTAAATCACGACCTTGTGCAACATAACCTTTACGGAAACGATAATGACTAATCGCAATACCTAACCAGGCAATAAAGCCCGTCATTCCTGACGTGTTTAATAACCACAAGTAGACAGTTTGGTTTCCATACATTGAGCTTAAGAAACATAGGCCCGCAACAACAGTTGTTGCATAAAGTGCATTACGTGGCACACCATTTTTAGACAATTTACCAAAACATTTTGGTGCTTTGCCTTCTCTTGCTAATGTAAACAGCATACGCGTTGATGCATACATACCTGAGTTACCCGCAGAAAGTACCGCTGTTAAGATAACCGCATTCATGATGGCAGCCGCAGACAATAATCCCGCATTTTTAAAGACTAGCGTGAATGGACTAACGCTAATATCACCTACCTCATTACGCAGTAAACTAGGATCAGTGTAAGGGATAATTAAGCTAATAATTAAAATCGCGAAGATATAAAATAATAAGATACGCCAGAAGACTTTACGCACAGCTTTTGGAATATTTTTAGCTGGATCTTTAGATTCACCCGCTGCAATACCAATTAATTCTGTACCTTGAAATGAGAAACCAACAATCATGGCAACACCAATCATGGCGGCAAATCCCCCCGCAAAAGGTGCATCACCAATTTCCCAATTATGCCAACCTGCGTTTTCGGCACCTTTCATAATGCCAGTGATCATTGCAATACCCACAATAATAAAAATAATTACTGTGGAAACTTTGATTAATGAGAACCAATACTCTGCCTCACCAAATCCTTTTACAGAGATATAGTTGAGCAAGAAAATAACGCCCAGAAATAGAGCACTCCAGATCCACCCATCAACATCAGGGAACCAATAGAGCATCACTAATTGTGCAGCAACAAGGTCAACAGCAATGGTAACTGCCCAGTTATACCAATAATTCCAGCCTAATGCGAAACCAAAACCTTCTTCTACATACTTAGAACCGTATGTTGAGAATGAGCCGGAAACAGGCATAAATGCGGCTAATTCTCCAAGGCTTGTCATTAGAAAATAGACCATTAATCCAATTAAAGCATATGAGAGTAATGCCCCACCTGGCCCTGCTTGAGCAACAGTTGCACCTGATGCGACAAAAAGCCCTGTACCAATTGAACCACCAATAGCGATCATCGCTAAATGTCGCGCTTTTAACTCTCGGCGCAAAGTGCGTACTGCGCCCGAACCAGCAGTACTATTTTGTTGTTCTGACATAACATTCCACTTTTATATTCACTTTTCTGACGAGGATTGTAGCAAATCTGTCGTTCGTGAATAGCAAGGATCTAGGATTATAAGATACCTTCATGATCGAGCGTCCATTATTAGCAATTTATGAAAAATTGCCGATTAAGTGTTCAGCGTTACAATACATCAGCAGTTTTTTCAGTGCATCAGAGACATGTTTTTGACGATGATATACAAGATATAAAGTTCGTTGTAAGGTCAGCCCTTCTACTTTTATCTCTTTTAATGAGCCATTATTAATCTGCTCTTCAATAACTCGGCGAGATAAACAGCTGATCCCCATTTCATACATCACAGCATGTTTAATCGCTTCTGAGTTACCTAATTCCATTTCAATGCGGTAACCCGGTAAAGAAGCAAATAGAAGGTGGTTAAGTACATCTCGCGTTCCCGAACCATTTTCTCGTAAAATCCAAGGTGCTGACTGTAAATCAGTTAAAGTCACTTTTGGAATTTTAGCTAACGGATGTTCGGGTGAGCAAAAAATAACCATTTCATCTAAAAGCCATTTCTGGCTAATCAACTCAGAACTTTGGCAAGCACCTTCAATTAACCCTAAATCAACACGGAATTCGCTCACTAATTTAACGACTTCCTCAGTATTTCCAATGCTCATTTCTAGTGGAATATCAGGATAATTACGATGAAAATTCCCCAGCATTTGAGGCAAAATATAATTACCTATCGTTGTACTTGCAGCAATGCGTAAAGCACCATTTCCTGCTTGGAATAACTGCTCCACTTCAGTTGCTCGTTCAAGTAAAGATAATGCTCTGGGATAAAGTAATCGCCCATGTTCATTTGTGACAAGCCGTTTTCCCACCCTATCAAAAAGCTGTACACCTAGTTGGCTTTCGAGATCAGTTAAAGATGCACTGACAGCAGATTGAGATAAAGCAAGCTGTTGTGATGCTTGCGTTGTAGAACCACTCTTGAGAACTTCAGTAAAGACTTCCAGTTGCCGCAACGTAATTCGCATATCCATTCCACCCTTGAGCCATCATTGTAATAACATACTATCCACAAACCAGTAACATACCAAGTACATTTAAGAAAATACACCGATATTAATTTTACTGGTTATTATTATAAAAATAATGAGTTTAATAAATAAGATTGATTGTTATATGCTTATGCAAAATTCATATAAGCAAGGTTTTTCTATGTCAGAGCAAAGTCAATCTATTACATTGGCGAAAAAATGTTTTACTCCAATCTATCGCTGGCTTCCTGGTTTATTACTAACAGGCGTATTAACTGCGCTTGCTATTTATATTGGTGATATTCCTTGGTTTTCTAGCATGGGGTTAGGCGCATTAACGCTAGCAATCCTATTCGGTATTATTGTAGGTAATACCTTTTATCCTGTTGCAAAACCTTATAGTGAAGAAGGTGTCAAATTTGCTAAACACTATTTATTACGTACAGGTATTATTTTGTACGGTTTTAGACTGACTTTTCAGCAAATTGCAGATGTGGGCGCAACAGGTTTAATTATAGATGCGATTATGCTGGCATCGACTTTTCTTATTGCAATGTGGATTGGTCGAAAATATTTCGGCTTAGATGAACAAACTGTGATTTTAATTGGTGCAGGTAGCAGTATTTGTGGTGCTGCGGCTGTTATGGCAACAGAGCCTGTTGTTAAAGCACAAGCAAGCCAAGTCGCTGTTGCGGTTTCTACTGTTGTGATTTTCGGCACTATTGGTATTTTTCTTTATCCTTGGTTCTATCACTTAAATGCGTTTGCAGGCTGGCTACCATTTACAGAAGAAACCTTTGGCATTTTCTCCGGTTCAACAATTCACGAAGTGGCTCAAGTTGTCGCAGTAGGGCACTCTATTAGCCCTGATGCTGAAAATGCAGCAGTTATTAGTAAAATGATCCGCGTAATGATGCTAGCACCGTTCTTAATTATTCTTTCAACTTATTTAAGTAAAAAGAAAAGTAAGGCAAACAATGGCGCACAAGCTGCTGAAAAAAGCCCTATTACAATTCCTTGGTTTGCTGTCTTCTTTATTTTAATGGCTGGCTTTAACTCTTTGAATTTAATTCCAGCGTCTATTGTTAATTACATTGTGACTATCGATACCATTCTATTAGCAATGGCCATGGTGGCATTAGGTTTAACTACACATATTAGTGCTATCCGACAAGCTGGTGTTAAACCGTTATTGTTAGCGTTATTCTTATTTTTCTGGTTAACCCTTGGTGGTGCGATGATTAATATCTTTATTCAAACTGTGCTAATGTCTTAGTAGGAATATCGATTAAAAATAATCTCCTTTTAAATTTCGCCTTGAGAAGTATTTTTAGATTGCGCAACTATTTTTAGTTGCGCTTTTTTGCTTTTATCATCTCAATATGATGTTATACGCGGTATGTTTGTTATCATGGTGTAAAATAAATCTAAGGAGAGAAATAATGAAATTTGTTGGTGCACATGTCAGTGCTGCTGGTGGCGTCGATCAGGCGGTATTACGCGCACATGAAATAAAAGCGACTGCATTTGCCCTTTTTACTAAGAATCAGCGTCAGTGGAAAACCGCACCATTATCCACAGAAGTCATTGATAAATTTAAAAAGAACTGTGAACTTTATAATTATACTCCTTCTCAAATTTTACCTCATGACAGTTATCTCATTAATTTAGGCCATCCTGAAGAAGATGCTCTCGAAAAATCGAGAGATGCATTTCTAGATGAAATGCAACGTTGTGAACAACTGGGTATCGAGTTACTGAATTTCCATCCAGGAAGTCATTTAAATAAGATTGATGTTGATAAGTGCCTACAAAAAATTGCCCAATCAATTAACATCACTTTAGAAAAAACTAAAAATGTCACTGCCGTGATTGAAAATACCGCAGGGCAAGGAACAAATTTAGGTTATCGTTTTGAACATCTAGCCGCTATTATTGATGGTATAGAAGATAAATCTCGTGTTGGCGTTTGTATTGATACTTGCCACACTTTCGCCGCTGGTTATGATCTAAGAACGATTGAAGATTGCGAAAAAACATTCGCTGAATTTGAAAAGATTGTCGGCTTTCAATACTTAAAAGCGATGCACTTAAATGATGCTAAAAGTGAACTAGCAAGTCGAGTTGACCGTCACCATAGCTTAGGCGAAGGTAATATTGGTAAAGTACCTTTTAGTTATATTATGCAAGATAAACGTTTTGATGGTATTCCGCTGATTTTAGAAACCATTAATCCTGACATTTGGCCTGAAGAAATTGCTTGGTTAAAATCACAACAAGCCTAAATTTGGTATTCTTTGCGGTTTACCTCAAAATAAACCGCAAATAGCATTACTTAATTGCGGTTAACTCAATTTTTGTCATCATCTGAGCAAGTTGACTTCTATCTTTAATTCCAACATCAGGCTGACTGACTGATAACGCAGAAATAGCGGTGGCAAGACGCAATGTATGCTCACTCGTTTGACTCATTAATAAGCCATAGACTAATCCTGCAACCATTGAATCTCCCGCGCCAACAGTGCTTATCACATCACAATATGGTGGTTTTGCCAGCCATGCACCAGATGCATTTACCCATAATGCCCCCCTTTCACCCAGAGAAATAACGACATGTGCAATACCTTTATCTCGCAGTTGATGCGCTGCTTTAATAATATCTGTCATTTCAGTCAGCGAATGCCCAACCCAGGCTTCTAACTCCCTGTGGTTCGGTTTTATTAACCAAGGTGCGGCTTTTAATCCCGCCACTAAAGCATCACGACTACTATCAAAGATAATACAAGGGCACAACTGCCTTAATTTAATCATCCACTGTGTAAAGGCTTCAGGATCAACACCATTCGGTAGGCTGCCGCTAACAACCACCATATCAAAATGCCCCAGCCAATTAAGTGAGTCTGCTACAAAGCGTTGCCAATCTTGTGGTGATACTGTAAACCCTGAAAAATTAAAATCAGTAACCTGCCCTTTTCCTTCAGTCAATTTCACATTAATGCGAGTACGGCCAGATACCAGATAAAAGCGGTTGGCCATCCCATTTTCACTAAAAAAATGCTGAAACTCTTCTTGATTTTCGCGTCCCATAAATCCGCTGACGGTAATATCTATTCCCAAATCACGTAAGACTTTCGCGACATTATTACCTTTACCAGCAGGATTAAGTCCAGCAGTTCGGACTAAATTAACACCACCTACATCAATAGCTGGACAAGCACCAACAAGATCATAAGCAGGGTTTAAGGTGATCGTAGCGACACGGCGCCTCATGCCTTCTCTCCCCAATCATTTTTTATTATGAATATTTTGAGTGATATATATAGCATCAATTAACCTTTTATTCAGTGAAATTGCATCGGTTCTTCTTGACTCTTACTCTTCTCCAAGGACAATAATGCTCATAAAAAATGACTTAGCTATCCGTGATCAATAACTATATAAAAAATAAGGAGCCTATAATGTCAGTCGTGGTCGGTGTTGGCGTGATTATTGTAAATGAAAAAGGTGAAGTGTTATTAGGAAAACGCTGTGGAACACATGCACCTTATTGGTCAATTTTTGGTGGTCATGTCGATCATGGTGAAACTTTTGAACAATGCGCCATTCGCGAAATAAAAGAAGAAATTGGCATTACTATTACATCACCTCAAGTAATAGGTATTAGTAATAATTTAGAAACTTACCAATTAGAAGGTAAACACACGGTTTCTATTTGTATGATTGCACAATACCAAGGCGATGAGCCAAAATTAATGGAGCCAGATAAATGTTCTGAGATCCGCTGGTGTTCACCGAATAATTTGCCTGAACCTCATTTTGAAGCCAGCCGTAATTCGATTACATTATGGAAAAACAAACAGTTTTACCAAGGCTAATTCCCCTCTATCACTTTCATTATTCTGAATATCTTTTGTTCAGAATAATGGTTTCAACGTTTAATCTTGCTTAAAAAACCACTTATTTAACTCTCGATTTCTTTATCATTTCTGATAATCCTTACTCTAATCTATTGATTTATATAATCACCCTCTTCTACTGTATTATTTTTACTCACTTTTTTCTTTTATAAAGCACAATAACCTCTATTTACACTCTGAATACAAACGTGTATTCTTTACACCATCAAGCTAGTACATAGATTCAATTTAATAAGGACATCCTATGTCAGAAGTCACATCAATAACAAAGCGTCCATCCATACTTGGTGGCGCAATGATCATTGCAGGTACCGCTGTCGGTGCTGGCATGTTTTCCATTCCGATTGTGACTTCTGGTGTCTGGTTTACCGGGTCTATTTTTCTATTAATTTATACTTGGTTTTGCCTATTTATGTCTGGATTAATGATCTTAGAAGTGAATCTTCATTATCCTTTAGGCTCAAGCTTTCATACCATTACTAAAGACTTATTAGGAAAAGGCTGGAGTACGATTAATGGGCTATCTATTGCGTTTGTTCTTTATATTTTAACTTACGCTTATATTTCAGCAGGCAGTTCCATTATCGTGCAAAACTTTGCAGAAGTGATCAGCCTACCCCAAGCTATCGCGGGTTTAGTCTTTGCATTAATTGTTGCTTTTTTTGTTTGGTTATCAACACGTGCAGTGGATAGATTAAGCACTATTTTAATTGGCGGTATGGTAATTGCCTTTGTATTAGCCATTGGTGGCCTATTTACGGAAGTGAAAATGCCAGTGCTATTTAACACCAATGAAAGCAATGCAAGCTACTTGCCTTATGCTTTAGCTGCATTACCTTATTTGTTAACCTCATTTGGTTATCACGGCAATATTCCAGGCTTAGTAACGTATTACCGCAAAGATGGCAAAGCCGTTATGAAAAGCTTGTTGACTGGTACACTGATTTCACTGGCAATTTATATTTTATGGCAGTTTGTTGTACAAGGTAATATTCCTCGTGAAGGATTCAAGCAAGTGATTGCTGATGGTGGGAATATTGGTAACTTATTAGCACAAATGCGCTCAACAACCGCCAATGCCACTGTATCAATGTTATTAGACTTGTTCTCTTATATGGCATTAGCAAGTTCATTCTTAGGCGTCTCATTAGGATTATTCGATTACTTAGCAGACTTCTTTAAGTTCTCAAATACAGGAAGTGGCCGATTTAAATCTGCACTAGTGACGTTTATACCACCGACAATTTTAGCCATTATCTTCCCTGATGGTTTCTTATATGCCATTGGATTTGCAGGACTGGCAGCAACTATTTGGGCTGCAATTATTCCAGCCTTAATGGCAAAGGCCAGTCGCCAGCGTCATCAAGAGCAGAGCTTTAAAGCTCCTGGTGGTATGTTTATGATTGGATTTGTTATTTTATTTGGTATCATCAATGCTACCGCACATATTTTAGCAAACTTTAATCTTCTTCCTATCTATCGCTAATCGCTTCACTAAAGCCAGCGTTGCTGGCTTTAGTTTTTCATCAAATCTTATAAAAAATTGCGTGAATAACTTGCCAAGTTTCTGCACTGCGAGTAATTTTGTCGCCATTATCATCAATGTTATTTAATGGAAGGTTTTATATGGCAAAAGCCAATGAAATTAAACGTGGTATGGCTGTTAGTTATAACAACAAGTTATTACTGGTAAAAGATATCGATATCCAAGCACCAAGTGCTCGTGGTGCAAGTACACTGTACAAAATGCGTTTTACTGATATCCGTACAGGCCAGAAAGTAGAAGAGCGATTTAAAGGCGATGATATGATTGATACCATCAGTTTAACGCGTCGCCCTGTTAGCTTTTCTTACATTGATGGTGATGAATATATCTTTATGGACAATGAAGATTACACACCGTATACCTTCAAAAAAGATCAAATTGAAGATGAATTACTGTTTATTCCTGAGGAAGGCTTGGCGGGAATGCAAGTATTAACAATGGATGGTCAAGTTTTAGCATTAGAATTGCCACAAACTGTTGATATGGAAATTGTTGAAACTGTTCCTGGTATTAAAGGTGCTTCTGCAAGTGCTCGTACTAAACCAGCAACCTTGCCAACAGGGCTAGTTATTCAGGTTCCTGAATATCTTTCCACTGGCGATAAAGTTCGCATTCATATTGCTGAACGTCGCTATATGGGCCGAGCAGACTAATCAATAGTCAAAAAACCTACTTATTAGCGTATAACAGCTAATATTACTTTAAATAGGTCAGATAATCGTAAGAAAGCCAATGTGACAAACGATTATTTGACTTGTTTATCTTTTGAACTCTACCTCTGTCTACCCGCAGACGCCTTAAAAATATTGAACGTCTATCACGCCATTCTTTTGGGTATTATCCATCCAACGGATCTCAGCCTTGCCCATATCTTGAGGCAAAATAATAGTTTGTTGGGATTTTTCAAAAGACGCGGGAACAATAGATTGAGTAGATGTAAACACTTTGTTGAGTTTGTAACATTGATATTCAGCTTTATCAAATGTGAAATTCATCTCACATGCAGGATCCACAATCGCACCCCGTAGATAAATCTGCCCTGTTGTTTGCATGGGATCAGATGCCCAAGCCAATGATATCGAACTGGAAACGAGAAGACTGCATACTACGGTCAGATATTTTCTCATAACGACCTCACTTCTTGTTTGCGCTAGCAGGTATGAGGATCACACCTACCCGACATATTTTTATCATAGCAATAAAACATGACATTTATATAGACATAAGAAGAATATTTGATGTCTATCAAATATAAGTGTTCGATATTTATAAATAAGAAATCAACGTTGATTAAACTTAAGTCAAATATTTTTAACTTTAATAACAGTCCTATAAAGGTATTAAATTTTATTTAATTAATAAAATTATTGTTATTATTAGAACTATGGAAAATTAATTATAAACAATGTTCATTATGGCTAAGTTATCATTAATCCATTTAATATCCATAGAACCTTTGTTGTTAATCAATTCAGAGCTAAAATGCTTATTCCTTTCTAACTGATATTGAGATTCTTGCATTTTACTTCCATCCCAACAGCTTGTTTTAAAAATGTTTTTATCTGTATCGATTAGACAATTGCCCTCAACAATTGCACCAACAAAAGTTATTGTTACAGAACCAATGACTTTATTTTCCTTAGCAAAAGTAGGTGTACTAAATAATAAAATCAGACATGTAGCTGCAATATAAATTTTATTCAAAATTAATCTCCTATGATTATTGGGATGTGTGGATTCCACAAGCCAATATGTTATTAAAGTCATAACTAATATCGGCTTGTTACTTTATTTATTTAACTTTCATCTTTAATTTAATAATAGAAAAACATTATGTAATACTCAAATTAAGAGTATTAAAAAAAAATATTCTAAATTTCGGTTAAGTGGGTACAAAAAAATCCAACAGAAATGAAACCAAAGTGTAACAATTGTATGAACAACTAATTGCAAAGATCTATTTTTTTATTTTGGTTATAGTCCTATAATCAAAATTAGACAACTTGTGATCTAGATCACAAAATATACGGAAATTTGTTATTTTATTACTATGAAACTTTCTAATTTTCACCAAAAAGCACTGGCTATCTTTCTACTTAATCTTGCAGGCTTAATTATTTTTTTCTCTTGGTATCTTCCTGCACAACATGGATTTTGGCTATCAACTGATACCCATATTTTTTATTTTTTTAATCAGCACATTTTGCCTGATACTTTTTTTGCTTCTTTTGTGGCTTATACCAATAATAGAAAGTTTGATTTGGTTATTTTGTTGGTGATGGGTGCACTTTATTACAATACTTTTCGTCAAAAAGATTATAAAGGTAAACGCCATCTTATAATTGTAGGATTAGTGATGGTCATCAGCGCTGTACTGATTAATCAAATTGGACAAAATCTTCCAATAGAAAGACCCAGCCCAACACTTTATTTTCAAGATGCACATAGAGTGGGTGTTATAACTGGCATTCCAACAAAAGATGCCTCAGGTGATAGTTTTCCTGGCGATCATGGTTTAATGCTACTTATCTTTTGTAGCTTTATCTTACGTTACCTCTCTTTTCGTTCTTTCGTATGTGCGCTGCTCATCACTGTCATATTTTCATTACCAAGAGTTATGGCCGGTGCACACTGGGCATCAGATATATTAGTCGGTTCTGTTTCTTTAACTTTAATCACAACAAGTTGGTTATTAATTACACCATTATCAGACATTATTGTCAGACAATTAGAAAAACATCTCCCTTTTAAAAAATAAAAGAGAAACATATCTCATTTATTAAAAGAGAATAAGTGTAATATCGCACTTATTCTCTTGGTCATTTTTTGACAATTAAATGATATTATTATGACAAAATGAGATCTATTTTAAGTATTAGCACTTTATTATCTAATGTTTTGTAAATTAAGCCTCTTTTCTCTCGCCATTTAGTTTCTCTTTCTGTACACTTTTCTAGTTTCCTCATTATTTATTGTTTAATGTGGATATTTACGTGCTTTAGAGCACGTTTTTCGCGAAATAAGGTTGCCAGAGTTAAATTACACTATATTCTCTGGTTATTTGGTGAATATTCATGTGCACTTCTGCACGTAAGGATGTAAGGGAAATCTGTCACAATGAGAACAAAACCGTATATGAGAATGCTTAAGCTCATACCGGCGTTCATTGTTGTAGCTACACTATCAGCATGTAGCTCACAGAACGCAAATTCACGCTTAGCGAATTCAAGCACCGCCCCACTAAATACATCATCAAGCACATCTATTTCCCAAGCATCGCAAGATGAATTTGAATCATTGGTGAAGAATCTCGATATAAAATCCAAGATACTTGACCAATATGCAGACTGGAAAGGCGTTGCTTACCGTTTAGGCGGAAATACTAAAAGAGGCATCGATTGTTCTGCCTTTGTACAAAGAACTTTTCTTGACCAATTTGGTGTAGAACTTCCTCGCTCAACCTCAGACCAACAGTTCTCCGGTACTCAGGTTAATAAATCAAAATTACAAGCTGGTGATCTCGTTCTATTCAAAACAGGCCGTACTATGCGCCATGTTGGAATTTATATTGGTAATGATAAATTTGTACATGCATCCACCAGTAACGGCGTAACAGTGTCAGAAATGTCTAATACATACTGGAATAAACGTTTTTATGCTGCAAGACGTGTTATTGACAAAAATGATACAGCACTTGCTGAAAACACCCTTTCGCAAAATGTATTAAGATAATTAATTCCCTTATATCTTATTACAATAAAAAAAGCCTCATTAATGAGGCTTTTTTTATATTCTTGACTATGCGTAAACCGCAAATTAATTCCATTAGTTTTATAACATTAATAGGTATTATAAATAAGAATATGCCGTTGGGAATGGCTCAGCAATAGCGACTCCCGCGTTTTTTAAGCAACATAATGCAGCACATTCATCGTCGCTATGAAGGAAAAGGCAAGGAGCGCCATCCCACTCAATCACAACGCTATCAATATGGAGATTACTCAGATACTGACGCAAATTCTGTATTGCTTCATCCAGTGTCATACCATCATGGCTTAATAATTTTAAGCCAATTAGCGTATTTTGCTTTCCAGCATCATTTTCAGGCAGTATTTCTACTCTTGTACCTGCAAAACCTGCTAGCCACCGATAACTCAGCGGCAGCTTATGAACTACCGAAAGTTGTACATTATCCACAAATCAATCCTGTTTCATCAACACGTTAATTTAATACATCATCAATACGAGTTTGAACTGACTTGCTCACACGCATATTAGAACCTTGTTAATCATATAACATGAATGTTACGGTTATTTTACAAATAAGCAAAGGGACATATCAAACCATTCATTTAGCTTAGTGTGTTTGCAGATATTCATGTCTGCAATACTTGATCTCTTCAATTATTCTTTCATTTATTTAACATTTTATCAACCATATAAAATAATTGTATAAAATATTACGTATTAAAGTAAAACAATCCATCAATTTTTATCACGATGCTTCATATCGACAAAACAACAATAGATGATTATTAAAATAAATTTCACTTAATTTAACAAAAAAACAACATCAAATATTGATTCAAATCAAAAAAACGCACTAATTTGAAACGATTCATGAAATATAATAGAGGAAGATGTGATGTTTTTAGAAAAAATAGAAGAAAGAAAAGATAAACACGCTATAAATTTCTGTTATTTATAGCGTGATGTGCTTATTTATAACGACGAGCAAGCAAAATAAAGCCCATAGCAAACAGTACACAGAATGCCATAGAACTTACCATTGGCCATTCTGATTTAGCTGGTAGCATAGCAATAGCCGTTCCAACTAAAGCCCCCACACCAAAACGCACTGTTCCTGCAAGAGAAGAAACTGTTCCGGCCATATGGGGATAATCATCAAGGATAACGGCCATCGCATTCGATGTGATCATCGCAATCCCTCCCACATACATAGCTACACCCACAACAAGGAAATAGAAATGTAAATTAAGAGCAACCACCAGCAATAAAAAAAGCCCCATACAACATTGAATAGTTAATCCTAGACGTAACATATTCAACGCACCAAATCGACGAACATATCGCCCATTAATGCTTGTCATCAAAATTAAGAAGATGATATTAAAACCAAAATATAATCCAAATTGATCAAATGGAATGCCATGTAATTCGATATAGACAAAAGGACCAGCACTAAGGAATGAAAACATGCCAGCAAAAGAAAAACCTGAAGCCAAAATATAGCAAAGGACACGACGTGTTCTAAACAGACTAATAAATTGGCTAAATGTCACTCTTAAGCTAAAGCGTTGGCGACGCTCTTTGGGTAATGTTTCTGGAATATAAAAAGCAATTAATGCCGATGCAATCACAGCAGCTATCGCGATACTCCAGAAAATAGCATGCCATGAAAACCAATTCATCACCCAAGCGCCTAATAGTGGTGCTAATAATGGCGCGATGGTCATAACAAGCGCAACAAAAGACATACTTCGAGAGAAGTCATCTCTAGAAAACATATCTCTCATCAATGCATTAATCACAACACTTGCCGCAGCAGCAGCAAAACCATGTAAAAAACGCATGCCAATTAGCATATCTATTGATTCAGATAATGCACATGCACTAGAGGCAAAAGCAAAAACAATTACGCCACCCAAAATGACAGGCTTACGCCCCAAACTATCAGCCATAGGACCATAGACTAATTGTCCAATAGCAAAGCCAAAAATATAGATACTTAATGTCATTTGCACTTTGCCACTAGGCACACCAAAATCTTGCGCAATAGTTGGTAAACTTGGCAAATACATATCTATAGCCAATGGCATAAGCATGGAAATAAGTCCCAATATTAAAATGAGACTAAGGTACGACGAACGTTGCTGTTGCACGCAGATAAACTCCCAAAGACGACAGAACAGATAATAATTATTGAGGTAAGTGAATGCTGTTGATCTCTTCTTCTGTTAATGGACGATATTCTCCCTCAGCTAAAGTCTCATCTAATGTGATATCGCCAATACGCTCACGATGTAATGCACTGACATGATTCCCCACTGCTGCAAACATACGTTTCACTTGATGGTATTTGCCTTCACTAATAGTGAGTTTCACTTCTGTTGGTGTAAGAATTTCTAATTTGGCGGGTTTAGTCAGATCTTTTTCACCATTGAGTTGTACACCTTTTTGGAATTGTTCAGCAACACCCTCTCCAATCGGCTCTTCTAATGTAACCAGATAAGTTTTTTCACAATGATGTTTTGGCGCCGTAATACGATGTGACCATTGACCATTATCTGTTAATAAAACAAGCCCTGTTGTATCAATATCTAAACGACCAGCAGCATGTAATTTATGAGCCAACGGTTCATCAATAAAATAGAGAATAGTTGGATTGACAGGATCGTCTGTTGAACATACATAACCAATTGGCTTATTCAACATAAAGTAACGAGGCCCTAAAATTTGAGTTAAAACTTTACCGTCGTAAGCTACTTCTTGCTTTGGTGCAATTTTAGTTGAACCGCTTTTCACCATTTCGCCATCAATTGTTACAAGCCCAGCTCTTAATTCACGAAGGATCAAGCTACGGCTAATACCCAATTGCTGGGATAAAAATTTATCTAATCGCATGAATTTCTCTGAAAAATGGAAGAATACCATCTGATATGAGGCATCTATTAAAAATGAATATTAACAATAAAACAACTAATTAATTTATAAATAAACTATCACGCTCTATACTCCTCCTTATTCGCGCTACCCATAAAAAAATGTTACGCTGACGCTCCGTTTGATTTCTTATGTAGAGTTATGGCTTTTACACTCAGACCTTATCAACTTGATGCTGTTAACGCGACCATCTCTTATTTTCGCCAATACAATACACCTGCGGTAATTGTATTACCTACTGGTGCAGGAAAAAGTTTAGTCATTGCTGAACTTGCTAAAAGAGCGCGCGGACGCGTATTGGTGCTAGCACACGTAAAAGAATTAGTAGAACAGAACCATAGCAAATATGAGGCTTATGGTCTATCTGCGGATATTTTTGCTGCGGGCTTACAACAAAAAGAGAGTAGCGGAAAAGTTGTTTTTGGTAGTGTGCAATCTGTTGCCCGTAATTTATCGCAGTTTAATGATACTTTTTCCCTTCTTATTATTGATGAATGCCATCGCATTAGTTTGTCTGAAGATAGCCAATATCAGCAAGTCATTAAACAATTACAATCCATTAATCCACAATTACGGATCTTAGGATTAACTGCAACACCTTATCGTTTACCTACAGGGTGGATTTATCAATATCATTATCACGGTATGATCAAAGGCAATGAAGACTGCTTTTTCCGTGATTGTATTTATGAATTACCTTTGCGCTATATGATAAGCAATCATTTTCTAGTACCCCCAACTCGATTAGATATGCCTATTTTGCAATATGACTTTAGCCAAGTCCGAACAAGTCAAAATGGAATATTTAATGAAGAAGATCTTAATCGTGAAATAAAAAGACAAAAACGTATTACGCCTCATATTGTTTCACAGATTATTGAATATGCAGAAAGCTGCCGTGGCGTCATGATATTTGCAGCCACCGTTGAACATGCAAAAGAAATTCTTTCTCTTTTGCCTCAAGATGAAGCGGCATTAGTGAGCGCGGATACGCCACCTTATGAACGTGATGATCTTATATCCCGTTTTAAGCAGCAGCAATTACGTTATATGGTCAATGTGGCCGTACTAACAACTGGCTTTGATGCACCTCATGTTGATTTAATCGCTATTTTACGCCCTACTGAGTCTGTAAGTTTATACCAGCAAATTGTAGGGCGAGGATTAAGATTATTTGCAGGAAAAACAGAATGCCTAATTTTAGATTATGCAGGTAATCCTCATGATCTTTATCTACCCGAAGTCGGTACTAAAAAACCCAATCCAAATAGTAAACCTGTACAAGTATTCTGCCCTGTTTGCCAATTTGCTAATACATTTTGGGGAATAGTGGATGCTGATGGCGATATTATTGAACATTATGGTCGACGCTGCCAAGGCTGGGAACTCAATGAACATGGGCAAAAACAGCAGTGTGAATTTCGTTTCCGCTTTAAATTATGCCCCCACTGTAATGAAGAAAATGATATTGCAGCACGTCGTTGTGTACACTGTGATGAAATATTAGTTGATCCTGATGATATGCTTAAAGCCGCATTAAAGCTAAAAGGAGCGCTTGTTTTGCGCTGTGGAGGCATGCAATTTCAATCTGGGAATGATGCTAAAGGAGAATGGTTAGACATCAATTATTACGATGAAGAAGGCACTTCTGTCTCTGAACGTTTTCGACTAACCACTCCAGCACAACGAAAAGTATTCGAATTAAAATTCTTACGTGAACATCAACGCGCACCGGGTGTCCCTTTTGTTTGGCATAATGCCAACGACATTATTAAACAATTTGATTTGTTACGTCACCCCGACTTTATAGTCGCACATAAAGGTAAAAGAGAGCGCTTTTGGAAGATAAGAAATAAGATTTTTGACTATACAGGCCGCTATCGAAAAGCCGATACTTTGTATTAATCTGGATTTATATTTGCTGTTAGTGGACTTTTTCGTTAAAATGCGCCCCGCTTTATCTATTTTTAGATAAACCAAATCTCGAGCTTGTTGCTGGGTCGCCTGTAACAAGTATGTATTTTCTTTCTTTTTCATAAGAGAAAAAAGATGTTAACTATTAATGCAACTGTACGTAAAGAGCAGGGTAAGGGTGCGAGCCGCCGCCTGCGTGTGGCTAACCGTTTTCCTGCTATCGTTTATGGCGGAAATGAAGAGCCAATCGCTATCGATTTAGATCACAACGAAGTAATCAACCAAGAACACAAATCAGAATTCTATTCAGATTTCGTAAACCTGGTTATCGATGGCAAAGAAACTAAAGTTAAAGTTAAAGCAGTGCAACGTCACGAGTATAAGCCAAAAATTACTCATATCGACTTCCTGCGCGCTTAATAAGCCACCCTTCGAGCTTTATTTTTCGGGACGCCGAGCATGTAACGCCACTTGATGTGGCGTTATTTGTTTCTACTGTTTAATTATTTTTCTGATGCTCTACGTTGTAGCTGATCACGTAAATTAGGCGGTGTACCTTTAATTGTGAGCGTATCTGTTGCTGGATCCCAGAATATTCTCTCTCCTAATAATTTCGCATCAAAATTCACTGTTAATCCACCACCACTTCCCGAGTACTTCATCAGCTGACGTAGCGTACTGCGATCTGCTGGGAATGTTTCAGCTAATTCATAGCCTTTCTCTTCAGTAAATTGAGCAAAGTTTTGATCGCCCAAAGAGGGTAATTCTTCAGCAAGCTCTGTTAAGGCAATTTCTTCGCCCGATTGTAATTGCTCATTACAGTAGCTATATACTTGCTCACGACAAGTTTGACGTTCTTGCTTACCCATTTCTGAGGCTTCACAAAAATCGTCAACCGCTTGTAATAAGCCTTTATTTTGAACTTTAGCGTTTAAACCTTCTTGAGCACCTAAAAAGTCCATAAAGAAATCAGAGACTTTACGTCCAACACGACCTTTTAAAAACGTTAAATAACGTAAAGAGTCGGGTGCCGTTTCCCACTCAGTTAAATCGATACGAGCAATAATGTCTGCATGAGGAATATCTAAATAACGTGTTGATGACACATCAAGGCTGTCATTTACCCACATACTGTTACAGCTACTAAGTACAGCAATTAAAAGATAGTCCACCGCTAAATAGCGATAGTGACAAAATAGAACCGTGCCACCTTCAGCAAAAGGGTATTTTGCTAATTCATCTTTTAGTCTCACGGTTGCTGCTCGTGAAAAACCTAAAAAGTTCTCTTCACCTTTACGTTGTAAGCGCAGCGCTTCTGCTAATTCGCTTTCTTCATTAAACAAACCATAAGCTTTACTTTTTGCACTGTATACACGATGTAACTCTTCAATCATCTCTTGAACAACGGGTTCAATTTCTAAGAGTGAATCACGTAGCACAACTTCTAATGTCTGCTCATCTCGCTTGATAAGCTGATGTAAGACTAACTGACTAATATCTAGACTCATGGCCGTCCTCTTCTATTGCGTCTCTTTCTCGTGCGCGTATTCAAACACTCCCTACTTTCAGTATCAAGGGAAAATTAATTAATTTAATAGCGGAAAAAGGCCTAGCAATACGGTAATATATAGCGTTTTATTCATATAGTAGGAATTCAGATTTTATGCCACAAAAATCCCGTTATAGTGATGAACAAGTTGAGCAATTACTTGCAGAACTTGTCAGCGTTCTTGAAAAACATCATACTCCTACAGATCTTTCTTTGATGGTGTTGGGGAACATGGTGACAAACTTAATTAATACAAGTATTGCCCCTGCTCAACGAATGCTGATTGCTGACTCTTTTGTTCACGCATTGCGTGCTTCAATTGATGAAGGCAATATTCACTAATAAACATAGAAAAATTATTTATAGACATGGTAACGAAACCTCAGTCCTATCGTGAAAAAGTTTCCCAAATGATCAGTTGGGGTCACTGGTTTGCGCTATTTAATATTATTCTAAGCTTACTGCTTGGGAGCCGTTACCTGTTTATTTCTGATTGGCCTGCAACTTTTGCTGGTCGTTTTTACGCTATTGTGAGTTGGATGGGACATTTTAGTTTTATTGTCTTTGCTATCTATATACTCATCCTTTTTCCTCTCACCTTTGTCGCGGTCTCCCAACGGCTACTTAGAGTTATTTCCTGTGCTCTTGCCAGTGCAGGTTTAACTATCCTTATTTTTGATATCGCCGTTTACCAGCAATTTCAACTCCATTTGACTCAACTTGTTTGGGATCTTGTGATTAATCCAGATGAAGGTGAAATGGCGCGTGAATGGCAACTTATTTTTATTGGCATTCCCATCATCTTTCTTATTGAAATGCTTTTTGCAACATGGAGTTGGCAAAAATTACGTAGCTTAAATCGCCAACGTTGGGGTAAACCATTAGCTGGTGTCTTTATTACTTGCTTTATATTATCTCACTCAATGTCAATTTGGGCTGATGCTAATTTCTATCGCCCAATCACCATGCAACGTGCCAATTTACCATTATCGTATCCAATGACGGCGCGTAAATTCCTTGAACGTCATGGTTTTATTAATCAATCAGAATATGAGCAACGTGTTATCAGTGAAGGTAATCCAGCAGCGCAAGGTATCACCTATCCTCTTGCTCCATTAATCTATGCCAAGGACACCTATTCTTATAACGTGCTGATAGTTGTCATTGATGGTTTAGGCAACGAAGAAGTGCCCGATTTACCAAGCTTGCAACAATTTTCACAAAATAGTCTTTATTTTTCAAGACATTATTCATCAGGTATTAATAATGACACTGCATTATTTGGCCTATTTTATGGTATTTCACCTTCTTATTTAGACAGTGTATTAAGTAGCAGAAAAAACTCTGCACTTTTCGATGCATTAAGTTATCGAAACTATCAATTAGCAATGTTTTCAACTAATGGTTTCCAAACACCATTGTTTAAACAAGCTGTGCTATCAGATTTCTCTCTCCCAACATCACGCAGTGGTGATAACAGTGCCACCATTGATAGTTGGAATAATTGGTTGATCAAAAACAGCCAAACTAGCCCTTGGTTCTCTTTCTTACAAATTAATGGTCACACCAATAATGCATCTCAACGCGCTACGTTAAATGATCAACTAGAAACAATATTTAAGACATTACAAGAAACCAAAACGCTGGATAATACTGTAGTTGTTGTCACTTCTAGCTATCATCAAGACAACAATAAGGAGCAGGTTAATCAATGGCTGTTAGATAAGACCACTTTTAATTTAAGCCAATCACAAGTGCCATTGATAATACATTGGCCCAATATGACGCCACAAGTTATTGATAGAATGACAAGCCATCAAGATGTTATGACAACCTTGATGCAGCATGTTTTGCATGTCATTAGTCCAGCAGATAACTATTCACAAGGTGAAGATTTATTCGCAAGTACCCGTAATCATCCATGGATTTTTACAGGTGATGACGAGGCATTCGTCGTCTTTTTACAAGATAATACCTTGTTGATAGATAAACATGGTCGGTATGCTTTATTTGATAAATCAGGAAAAGAAATTAGCTCTGCAAAACCTGACTTAAAATTATTACTACAAGTTCTTGCTGAACAAAAACGCTTTATTGAACGCTAGCGCAATTAGTGATGTATAAAATTACGTCACTTAATTAGCAAAGGGTTGCTTTAGCAGTCAAAAGCAGTAATATACAGGGCACAAACGGCATGTAGCGCAGCCTGGTAGCGCACCGTCATGGGGTGTCGGGGGTCGTAGGTTCAAATCCTATCATGCCGACCAACAATATTTAAGAAAACCAACCACTTACGGTTGGTTTTCTTATGTCTAAAATTTGTGCGGGGTAAAATAGGGGTAAAACTGGGGTAAAACGACGACAAATCATCTCTCAAATCCCCCCTTTCTTTAGCTGATAAAATTGCCCTTTTCTCCTTGCTATTCTATTCGTTACCTTATATAAATCACTGTATAAAAACACAGTTAAATAGGTGATGCTATGATTAAACTCGAAATCAATAATGCTGAATATATTGCTAAGTTAGAAGAAGCTCGTTTATCTGCAGACAACCCTTATGGTTACCTGTTTATGGACATTGTCTTTTCTGATCCAAGGTTTGATGAGAATACATTTGAAATGAAGAATATTAAACGGGAACCGATGAGAACCTATATGACGGAGGATGTGGCGAGGGATTTGTTTGAAAAGTTGGAAATGCATTTCAACCATAAAAAACAATAATAATAAATATATAATGCATATGCTATTATAATTACTCTTTATTTATTGATTAATAAAAAATCATTTTTAGGGTTAAATCCACACTATGGATAACTATGGTACATTAGAACACTTAAAACATTGTCTAATTAAAGAAGTTATTGACTCAACGAATAAACCTTTTTCTTGGTTTCGAGTAATTCGCCGAGTCTGGCTATATCCAGAAAGGCGGTTTAATTTTTGGTGGAGATTATCAAATTATTTTTATTATAACAATAAGCATAATTTAGCTAATTTCATACATAGGAAAATTAGATTTAAATATGGGTGTGATATATCACCCTGTGCAAAAATAGAAAAAGGACTAACTATTGGACATTATGTTGGTGTTGTAATTACAGGTAGAGCTATCATTGGTGAAAATTTTAATATCCGCCAAAATACAACAATTGGTATTAAATCAGTAGGTAATGATGGACATATCTATATAGGTAATAATGTAACTGTTGGTGCCAACTCATGTATCATTGGTAATGAGTTACATATTGGTGACAATGTTATGATTGGGGCAATGAGCTTTATTGATAAAGACATACCTCCTGATAGGATCGTATTTACCCCAAAAGAAAAGAACACAATAATAGAGTCTCATATTAAAAACAATTTCATTATATAATACTCGCTCAGATTTGAGCTAATACAGGTATGATACAGAGTCGATTCTAAATTGACAGACTGTTCTGTGCTAGAAGCGGACGTTGGTTATTTAAGAGATTAACAAGAGCATCTGGTTAGGCTTTTTGGCTATTAAATTCAGAGCTAAGCCAGTGGGCAAATGCCATAACCCGTTTTTCGAAGTCTGTTATGCCACTTCGGGGTTTAATGCTAATTTCCAATAGGTAATCCATATCTTCCGCTAGTGCAGGATATCGTGAGTTAAATTTAGCACGATACTCATGTAGAGAGTCAGGCCAGTCATTATCTTGTTCACTACGAAGGATGTTGGTTGCTCTGATAAGTTTTCGCGCAGCCGAGCGCTGAAGCTGTAACTTTTTGTTTTCGTTAGAAGATGTTTTTATTTGAATTACTAGTTTATCCAGAACCTGCATAAAGTCACCATTCACAGCTACTGCAATAGCTTTTGAAGGTTTGAAAGCTTGAAAGTGATGACTCAAATCCTCGCCATAAACGCAGTGACAGTGATGTTTAATCCAGTATCCCCAACTGAGTACATTATTTGGATCGAGAACCTGTCCCAGCAGACCACAATCAAAATCAATTTTACTGATAACGGGATTATTTTTTTCAAGAACAGACTGAACAGTTGCAAATTGTTCTTTAGTAGCCCGATCAAGTTCATGTTTGAAAATGACTGTCATATCCAAATCAGACCTACCTTCCTCTGCTCTGCCTTCAGCTACACTTCCGTATACGTATATACTGTGTATAAGGTCAGGAAAGCAATGAGTTAGATTTGTCACAACGCATTCAATTATACGTGAGAATGCAGGTTGAATTTCCACGTATTTGGGCTGGGATATAAAATCGTTATGATCGGTGGCCATCTATTTTCCTGTTTGCTAATGTTACTTTTCTGGATAATAGGCATTTTGAGCCTGAAATTCTCGCATCCAAACTATTATATCTTAATGTCTGCTTCTCGCTCAAAGCAGGCAATCATATTTAGTTATATTTCTACCTACGAAACCTGTTAGCTCAAACCTGAGCTAACAGGTATAAATATGATAGCTGTCGTATCAATAATGATATTTTATCAAGAAAGTATCCCACTTAATTTTCTTAATAGCTAGAATTTGGTTACTTTATTTATGATTTTATTATTTATGGATAAATACAATTCAATATTTTATTTGCTTGTTATTTTGATGGTATTTACATGTGTAATGCTCATTATCAGCGGAAAATTTTTAAGTCACTCAATAGATAACTATATAATATAAATAAATTTAAGATATGATTATTAAATATATGGCATTAATTACTAATGCAACAAAGGATTATTATGATTAACAAATTAATTTTCGCTATTTCTTTCTTCTCCTTATTCATTCTAAATGGTTGTACCCAAAGAGATCGTGATGCTATTTCAGACTTAACTTATGCTCTTACTGGAGTACCTGGAGCTAAACATAAACAAGCTTTACAAAACCAAGAGCAAGGAGTACCAAGTAAAGCAAGGTTAGAGAGATTAAAGCAGATAGAAGAGTTCAAAGCGCGTAGATCGTATTGGGTTGGCAAATCCGTAGATGATCTTGTTATGTCTTGGGGCAGTCCTAGTAACACACATAAAAGAACAGATGGTGGCACACAATACACATGGAAATGGACACAAAATAATGGATGGGGGCAATCGACAATTTGTACAAATAATTTTGTTGCTAATAAAAAAGGGACTATTACAGATTGGAATTATTCAGGATGCTGGGAACACTTATAATAAATTATACCCAAATAATGTAGCAAACTTAATGTTGTATCTTCATACTGTATGATTTCTTATATTAACAAGTGAGTTTTTACATCAATAACTCACCTGTTATAATAATATCTTTTCACTTTATACTTATATACTTATGCCACACATTATAAATTTTTAGAAACTTATCGTATATTCGATAAATAGAACCAAAGATAAACCATCAATAATATAAAAAATGTTGATGATTACATATTACTGAGCCAGTCATTTAATATGATATTTACTCAAGATCAAATAATATTAGAAAGAATTTCTAACCTTTATGATAAGGTTATTAATCTACTGACATTTGAAATTTAATAATAAATTTAATGTAATATTATTTTAACAAGTTAAAACTCGTTATTACGCAATCATCAACTGATACTTTTGTTAAAGTGACTTTATATTACTGCTTGTTACTTTTATCATTTAAAATTCATTAACTTTTTAAAATAAAATCCTTTTTTAGTTTTTGGGAATTTATTTCCGTTATATATTTTCCGCTCATAATCTCTGCCCGCATAGTGATTATCACCATAAAATTGACCATATAATGCAGTTTTGGGGCATATATCATCAGAAAAAAATCTATGATTATTATCCATTTCAATTTTCCTTATTTAATTTTAATTAATTAGATACCTCTTAAGATAAAATATCTATAAATCGTTATTAATTTATAATATATATAAATTATCCAATACCATACTACTTCTATAAAAATAGATCCAACTTTGCTATTAGTTTTATTTAAATAAAAAATATAAATAGAATATTTCAAATAAAAGCCACATTAGACAAAATAAAAAAAGAAGGTATGATATAAATATCACACACCTTTTTTATCATAATAATTTATTATCTATATCTTTGTTCGCTATCCCAAACGGGATATGTACAGAAGGAAGTTAAGACGAGGATTTTAAATCTAATTTTTGATCATCAAAGAATATATGTGGTTTTAAAATCTTTAACACATTTACTTTATCTACTCCTCCCATAAAAAAGCTTCATTAACAGAAATTACCCATACCCTCATAGTATTAATAACTCGCTTATGAGATGGTTCATTTCGTGCAGTAACAATGGAGATCTTAAGTAATGGAACATAAATAGCTCTGAGGTAAGAAAATCTGCACATAAAGTATGAATATAGCAGTATCACAATATTTCCCAAGAGTTTATTCTCTCCTTTAGCACTAAATGATATTGATTATCATTTGCATTTAAATATTATCACTATTATGCTAGTGGTTATCACAAGTAAGGAGAATACTCATGGTTAAAAAAACAATACATTTACGATCTCGTCATGCAAAGGATTTAATCAATAAAATAAAAAAAATGAAAAGCATTGAGAATGCGATAAATACTAAATCAGAAAAAAGTGATCTCATTGTTATAATTGACAAATTACCAACTTTAGTTTCTATCAACTAAATTATTTTGTTGGTTTTTAATATGAATAAATAGTGACCATAATCTTAGTGGGGTTGACATGGCAAATGATAATGATTATCTTTTATGGCATGAATAGTTGAGTATTTTACTCAGCTTTTCACAACGACATTGCTCACATTGCTTCTAGTATTTATTGATTGACCAATTCTCCTAGCGTTGGTCTCTTTTTTATCTATCATATATTTATTCTCCTTGTACAATAAATAAAGAAAACCATTACCTAAAAATACTATTTTCTTATTAAGCTAAAAATAGCTTATCGTGTAATTTCAGTAAGAAAATCATTTTATATTTGGTTTTCTATCGACTATAACAGATTGTTAAACAAATATTTTAGACTTAAACCATATCATCAATAGGGACTTTACTTTATGGGTTTTATCTCATCTTTCTTTGAAAAAGAACAAATTGACATCGTTGCAACAATGAGAACAAATAAAATAAGAAATATGCAGATAATCCTACTGAACGTATCCGTGAAAAATTAATTTTTGTTGCTATTGTTGGTCACTAACACAAAAAATTTGGATGTAAATTTCCATAGGACTATATCGACTTTGTCACTCGAATTGGTCATGATGGTACAGGCTCTTATTATGCTCTCTATACTTTTGATGACACGATAGATATTTAATTTACCCCCTCCTAGTGCGGGGGTTTTTTATCTTAAAAACTCACTTTAATACTGACACATAAAATCATTATTTCTTTCAAAGTAAACATTCTCTTGTTTTATTTTTCATAGCAAAGACAACATTTGACCTTTTCAAAAAGGTAGAAAAACTACTTAATGACCTTCAAAAGGCCATTATTTTATGGTCTTATTGTCAATATCGTATTTAATTTCTATTTATAAGCTTCAAAAGTAATAATTTCTGTTTCGTTATTTGGTTCGCGTAGATATTGATAATCTCCAGAAATTGTTATTTTGTCAAAGCCAATAGATTCAAGGATCCGTTTAAATTCATACACACCAAACCATTTCAATTTAAACACTTCCCATTCACTTTCAATTATTTTTCCATTTTTCCATTTATCATAACGATGATGAGATACTGTTAATTGATTAATATAATCTATTTCAGCATTTACTATCTGTAAGGTAATTAAATCTCCTTCCGGCGTTTCAAATTGTCGACTAGAACATTGGCCTTTAGTAAAAGTATGCGCCAAACTAATGTCAATTAGCAAACGTCCGCCTAGATTTAATGCGTTATAACACTGTTGAAGTGACTGTAGTGCTTTTATTTCGCTATCTAACAATAAGAAAGTCCCTGTCGGAATAATTATTGCATCAACAAGTGTCTCAACTTGGAATGTCAGCAAATTATCTTTAGTCACTTTATCTTGAGAATATCCATTACTTCTTAGATTTTCCATACAGAAATAAAGCATCTCATCTGAAAGATCAAACCCTTCTATATTAAATCCAGCCTTTAATAAAGGGATTAAAATACGCCCAGTTCCTACTGCGGGTTCTAAGATTTTACCATTAACATCCTTAAGACGTTCTTGATAATATTCTACGTCACCAAAACTACACCCTATAGGTTTATCTATTTGGTAAACTTGGGCTGATAGCGAATGATAACTCTGCATAAATATTCTATTCTCTTTTTTGTTGTAAATAGTGAGCAACACATCATGTATTGATGTATTACTCTTTTTTATGTTAATTATAAAAATTGGCTTCACCTGCAGGTCGAGTTTTGAACCGACGATGAGCCCATAAATATTGTTCTGGAGCTCGCATAATTTCTGTTTCAATCAGCTTATTCATTCTATCTGTATCATTTTGAATATCTTCAGAAGGATAATTAATCAGTTCTTTACCAATGATTAAACTGTATTTTTTGCCTTTCTGATCTTCATTTCTTACCAAAGTAACAGTTAAAGAAGGCGCTCCTGATAATTTTGCTAATATAGCAACACCTTTGGAGGTTGATGTTTTTTCAACAGAGAAGAATGGAGAAAATGTTGTACCTTTTAAACCAAAGTCTTGGTCAGGAGCAAACCAAATCGCTTTTCCTTTTTTTAACTCCATAACCATAAACTTTAAGTTACGTCTATCTATCATACCCTTATCGGAACGGCATCTTGCTTTAGTCTGGATAAACTCCATTGCTTTATTATTATGTGGTCTATACATCGCATTCACAGGGAAACAAAGTCCCATAATGCGTCCTCCCAGCTCTAGTGACATAGAGTGTATACCAATGAGTAAAATTCCCGTTTTTTTATCTTTAGCATCAGTAAAATTGGAGAATCCTTGTACTTCAAAGAGATTTTTTAATCGACGATCACTCCAAAACCACGCCATACCTGTTTCAAATAATGCGATACCTAGGGATGATAAATTATTCATAACAAGCTTGTCGATTTCATTTTTATCTTTGTCAGGGAAACATAGTTCTAAATTTTTCTTTATTATTGAGACTCTTCTTTTGACAAAAAAACGAGATAACAACCCAAGGTGTTTACCTAAAAAAAGTAACCAAGAATAAGGAAGTTGCACTAATAAAAAAAGAATAAAAACACCAAACCAAGTTAAGAAATATTTTGGATGTAATAGATGTAATGAAAAAATATTTTTAGCGTACACAAGTTTGTCCTTTAGGAACTAAAAAGCATTTAAGCCATATTGGATTAGACAGTAATTTTTTAAGATAAGTCATTAAATATTAATTTAAATTTTATCTTAAATTATTTTTTTATGATTTATCTGATATCTTTTTATTCTAATAAAACTTTTTTCTTTCTTTTGATTGAGAAGACAATATCTTAATGCCTTTACTTTGCCATTATAAGAATTTATTTATCCACTAATTTATTTCTTTGTAAAAATCATTAGGCATTAAAGTAAATAACTTTCTAAAAATTTAAATGATTTACATTAAACACTTACATAACTTTAACAATGCTATTTTTTATACGCTTTATTAAATACACGTCAAATTTAAATAATACTAGAAATTAATATAAAAAAACCCCACCGAAGTGAGGTTTTTTAGATCTTACTTGTATCAATATTGCATTAAACAATATATACAGTAATAACGGCTCAATAGATTATAGAGCGATTACGTTCGCTGCTGCTGGACCTTTAGCGCCATTTTCGATAGAAAATGAAACTTCTTGCCCTTCTTTCAGAGATTTGAAGCTATCGCTTTGGATCGCTGAAAAGTGTACGAATACATCTTTGCTACCGTCTTTAGGAGTGATAAAGCCAAAACCTTTATCATCGTTAAACCATTTTACTGTACCTGTCATTGTATTAGACATAAGATTTCCTTTAATTAATTATTTTGCCATAAGGCATTGTTTGCGGTTTGATTTCGGATTTTTACTTATGGTCACTATTTGAAGGAATTCGCAACGAAGAGGTATCAGGGATAACGCTAAACGGTGAACTACTTGAAACTGCACTAACATAAATAGGTCTGTACTTCCAAACCAGTGGCGCTATTAAGTCATATAATTCAGTTTATAGCAAATTATTTTTATCTTTATTTTAAAAAAAACTTTTCTCACGCAAAATTAGAAAATAATTATAAGATGAAAATAATTATCTATTTTACCTATCTCATTATTTTAATTTAAGAACATGAATAAAAAAGTAGATACTGTTATTTTTTAAGATAACCAGTATCTACTCTGTCATTAATGTACTACATCACCTTATTAATTAGCTAGTTCTAATAAAATTTTTTCTGTTTTCGTCCATAGAAGTGAGCTACCTTCTTCTGGCCATAAATGCCGCTCAGCATTAAGAAAACGTTGAAATAATAAATCCCCAAAGTCTGGTGAATGAACTGTACTGGTATCTTTCATTCCATACCATAAGCTGGTTGGCGTCTTTATTTCTTCAGGTGAGAATCCCCAAGGTTGCATAGCAATCAGCAAATCTTGCGTATATCCGTCATTGCCTTGTTTAAAGGCTTCGGCCATACATTCTTGATAAACTGGGAGAAAATCATTTGATTTATAAACAGCCAAATCAACATCGGCACTGTAATTTAGAATAAAATCCATTAACCACTTGGCTGTAATATTTTGCTTAACCCAGCTGGTTAACGAATTGGGTGATCCAACAGCTTGACGTTGCATATTAACAACATCATCTGTTAGCTTATTTTGTGTATCAGGATAATCAAATTGATCTTGTCCTGCGACAATAAATAGTTTATCAACATGACAATAAACACAAAGAGCCATAGCAAAAACAGCCCCTTGTGAAAACCCCATTACATTAATACTTTTAATACGAAGATGGTCTAATAAAAATGAAATATCTTTAGAAAAAGATTTTAACGACTTTTATAACTGATTTATTTTTTTATGATCAACTTATTTGTGTGATAAAAAATGCATTATTACTTTGTCGATAATAATCGTTTTTATTTTCAAATTTTATTATATTTGCTTAATCTTTTTCTTATAACAAAGAAGACAATAAAATTGCCCTCTTTGTTATTTATAACTGGTTTCTACGTTATTTTACTAATTTACAAGTGCGTCCTTTATCTTCAGCAACACGTCCATTAACTGCATCATCTTCTGAAATCGTTGCTAAATTAAATTCACCTTTTCCTTTACCCCAAATTTGGAAATTCTCACCAACATAACGAGCACCACTAGCCGCAATAGCTTCTTTTAAAACTATAATTTCATCACTGTAATACATAACAGCTAGCTGTTCATTAGGAAAAGAAACTCTGATTTTTTGGCCTTCACAGTCATAAGTATCCGTTTTAGCAGCTAAAGCAGGCGCTGTTATTAGTGAAAAAACTAAAGCAATAGTAGAAATAGAAAATAATTTATTCATTTACATCTCCTAAAATAACAAAATAATGTTTTGCTAATAAAATTAGATTAGGATTTATTTTTTAAAGATAAAATAGGATATCTCCGCATTTTATTAAAGCTTAAAATATAAAAATATTTCAAATTAAGATTAAATTTAATAAAAATTACCAATCATTGATGAAAGAGTTAAAATACAATTTTTTAATTAAAGTCAATTTTAATTCAAATAAATTGCAATACATAACTTTACATTATTACCTGCCTATTTTACTTTATTCAATGTAACTATCATTATACGATATGCAATTATCCTAACACCTATAAATTTATTGTAGTTCAATAAATTAAGTCGATTCTGTTGAGAAACATCGATAGAAAAATTAATAGGAATACTCATGCTACAAGAGAATGTTGTTAAAGATATCATTGTTTGGATTGAGCAAAATCTCGATTCACGTTTATCGTTAGATATTGTTGCTGAAAAATCAGGCTATACAAAATGGCATTTTCAGCGTTTATTTAAAGCGTATACAGGAATATCTTTAGGAAAATACATACTCGCTCGTCGTTTATCTTGTGGCGCCTACGCGTTAAGAATAACACGTTGTAGCCTGTTAGATATTTCATTGAAGTATCGTTTTGATTCCCAACAAACATTTTGCAGGGCCTTTAAAAAACAGTTTAATATCACGCCTTCGGAATATAGAAAAAGACCAGGATGGGATATTAGTGAACTGATTTTCCCTGCATTGGAAACCGTTGAACTGAGCGCTAAATATGAGGTAGTTACACTCTCATCTCAAAAATTAGTCGGTATGTCTCATCATTACAATAAGCCTATTTCAACATGGGATTCAGACAAGAAAAAATTCAGAAAAGAATTTTGGCGTAAATTTTTAAAAGATGTGCATACAATACCCACAGAGCTATATGCAATGCATCGAGCATCTGCAAGTACATTAGAAGATACTATGTATATTTATAGCACTGCCGTTGATAAAGAAAAGTTAGCAAAAACATCAAATGCTTCGGCCATGTCACAACTAGAACTACCTGGTGGCAACTATCTAGCCATTACATTTCATATAAATGAAATCTTAGATTCATTAACTGGTTATGATGACATTATTTATACCGTCTATACCAAAGTACTTCCGAAAATGAATTTATTGCGCAGACCCGGCCCAGACATTGAACGATATACATTAAAAGAGTCAGTAAGTTACGATAAATTACTTGGTCAAAGTGATCATTACGTACAAAAGATTAGCTACTATATTCCTGTTCTTTAATGAGTTTTATCTATAAAAAAGATCCCAGTTTAATTGGGATCTTTCTATTAAAATAGATATCTAAAATACTTCTATTCTATTAATCCTTCTTAGACTTATTAGCAAAGAAAATATCATCTTGAATATCTTTTGTTCTTACTGTAAACAATTCGTTCATTAAGTTCTCAGTTAATTTTTCAGCATCTGCCATAACTCGTAGATTAAATTCATTAAGCATTTTATCTGCCCCAGCTTTATCTTTTTTCACCATAGTGAGATATTTAGCTTCCATTTCTTTTTGCTCTAATGCGGTTTTTGCTTCCCACTCTTGATAAGCTTTTTTCACTATTGGTGCGAGTTTTGGATAATCTGTCATCACTAATGTTTGTAACTTACGATATTTCCAGTAAATAGAATCACTATCTGCTTGATTACTTCCTATTCCATAATGTTGCGGATAAGCTTTTAATCCACTGTAATACGGAACAAATGCAGTTAAATCTGCCATACCTAAACCAACATAGGTCACTTCACCAATTTCTTGAGGAAGCTCAGGACGAACTTGCATAACATGCGCTTCATAAGTTCTAAATACACTAATTGGACGCCAAGATTCTTGACCATTTAACCCATTGGTATATGGATCGTGTTTCGTCCCTTCAAAGTGATTACGTAACATCGCTTTAGCTTCTTCCACAGATACTTTTTTTTCTGGCGTTAATAAAGGTGCGAAATTACGACCATCATCCACAGCTTGTTTTAGTGATGGGTTAAATTGTTGCTGGATGACCCATACTCGCGGATCATTATAAGTACGGTCTCGTTCGTCATCTCGTGTATAAGCTTTTGAGAAATTAAATGCCCCCTCTTTTTCAGGATTATAAAGCCCTTTCTCAACAGCAAATTCTACTAGATTTTTAGAGCCTAACACATCATTACTGTTAATATCATAGTGTTGTAATCGACCTTGGTTTCCTGTTGCAAAGTATTTATCTTTAGGTAATTTTTGTGCGATCCAATGATGTCCTGTTCCAGTTTCTAAATACCAAAGTTCATTTTTATCAACAACAGCGACACCAAATCCTTCACCAGCACCTTGTTCTTCAATAATGTTCCCTAATAATTCCACTGCTTCACGAGCTGTTTTTGCTCTTGAAAGTAGGACATCTGGAATATCATCTTCAGTTATCCCTGTCTCTTCAACATAGGGATCAAAAGAGAGTGCTTTAGGTGAAGCAAAAATAGATTCAGTACCACTAACACCCACTCCTAGTTCATTAAATCCTGTTGCACCATGGAGTTGCGTTTTCCAATTCGGCACAGTGGTATAGCGTAATGAATTCTTAGGTAATGGATATGTAAAATTATTAGCACCATTATGTTCTTTGGTACTGTAAATACCCGTTTGATTCGTTTTAGCCGGATGAATAACAAAATGTTGTGCTTTTAATGCATCACTATCTGCGCTACGCGCAATAATCAACGAACCATCATTTGTTGCTTCACTTCCTGCTAACAACGTTGTACAGGCTAAAGCTGAAGACGCTAATGCTATATTAATAGATAAAGCAATAATACCCTTTTTAAATAAAGACATAAAACTCCCCATTTGCTTGTTATTTATAATTTGTAGATCAATTAAGTATCTTTTTAGAATCAAAATAAAAAACCAGATAGATAATTTGATGCGAAATATTAACAATGAAAAAGCGTAGGTTTCCGTGATTTATATCTCAATGATTATTATATTTCGAAATAAAAAGGTTAATTATACGTATCATATTAATATCAGTGAGTTTTATAAAAAACACATTTTAAATATAAATAAATCTAGATAAGATTTGTTATTAACGTTATTGTTATGTAATTAACAACGATGTTATTTATGTAAACAGCTATTGATATTAATGACAATAACAACAGATTAAATCCAATAATGCTTTATGTTAATTTTGTTATGGTAGCCTAAAAAAGTTCCAATTTTATTTTCTAGAATTCTTTCATCAGAAATATTGATTGATTCTTTTTTATATAAATTCAAATAGCTGCTCAAATTCCTCCTTTGATTCAGCAGCTCTTATTAAGACTATTATATAATTATGTCTTTAATAACATTACGTTATAGCCTTTATAATAAAATTTATAAATTACAAATAACATTTATAATCTACGTTTTTACTCTTAGAATATTTCTTATAAAAATCATTCAAATTTTCCTTCATCACTATTATTTAATAATCAACTTATTAACTGTATAATCGAACATAAGATAAACTGACTAAAACAAAAAACACGATGGCAATTAATTTAAAAAGAACTTCTTGGTCAGGAGGATGGGCAACTTTACGTGACCTTGAAATTATACAATCCGTGATCGATCATGGAAGTGTCACTAATGCAGCAAAGCAGCTAGACATTTCACAACCTGCAGTAAGTCAGTCATTAAATCAGATCGAGAAATGTTGTGGTAAAAAGCTATTCACTCGTGAAAATAATAAATTAATACCAAACTCTGATGCCTTATTACTTTATGAAAAAATCGCCAATATCGCTGAATCTTTCAACCGATTGAGCCATTTTCATCATCAAGAAAAAAAGATGAGTCTACGGACTCTAGTTCCACCAACATTAGCCCATGGTTTTATCAATCAGGTTACTACTCAATTTATCAAAAAATATCAGGTTAATGTCCATTTAGAAATATCTAGAAGTGAGCAACTTCTTTCTTTAATAGCAAAAGAACAAGCTGATATTGTTATTACTGATAATATGACCATTAATAAGGAATATAAAAATACAATTTTTTAATAAAATTTCAGGCACAAAAATAGCCACTAAAGCTATTTATTGTTTTAGTGGCTAATTTATTAATCTTTATTCATTTATAAAACGCATTAACTGTTGACGTAATTGCTTATTTTCTTGTTTTAACTGTTCATTTTGATCTAATAAAGTCAGTGCTATGGCTATACCATGCCAATCTAATGCAAGCTCTTTATGAAGTTTTAATGCGCGATGTGTTACCACAACAGCGTTATCATCGAAAAACCACTCTTGAGTTTCAATTTCTAGTGGTTCGATCACCCCAAGAGCGACAAACTCTTTGAGCTCATCATTTGATATTCCCGTATGATGACAAAACTCAGTAACAGTAAATATTGTTAATTGACCCATTATTTATTCTCCCAGTCTTTACGTGGATTATAATCGGTCTGGCTATCTGCAATTTGTTGCCATAATTCGCGCATCTTTTCATCGGGTTTAGGTGGCATCACGATTTTTAGAATTGCATATAAATCACCGCTGACCTTTTTGCTGACTAACCCTTTTCCCTTAATACGTAACTTTTGTCCTGCCTGACTTCCCGCCGGAATAGTTAACAAGATTTTTTCTTTTATTGTAGGTATAGGAATTTTTGCACCTAATGCTGCTTCCCAAGGAGCGACTGGGACAACTATTTCTAAATCATGACCTTTAATATCAAATAGAGGATGAGGCGCAATACGAATTGTTAGCCATAAATCACCATTTTCCCCTCCATTTTCACCTATTGTTCCCTGACCTTTTAAACGAATACGTTGTCCATCAATAACACCAGCTGGAATTTTAACATTTAAAGTTTTAGGGATCTCTTCTTCCAAAATTCCGAAAACATTATAAACAGGTAAGTGATAGCTAATCGTACGCTTATGTTCTTCCTGTGATTCTTCCAGAAAAACAGCTAATTCTATTTCTAAATCATGCCCGCGCTGTTTAGGAGCATGTTGAGCTCGTCTCCCTTCAAATGGGGAATGTTGACCGAAAAATGAAGTGTAAAAATTATCAAAATCTTCTTGGCTAAAGCTTTCTTGATCCTTATTTGAATGTTGTTGTGTAAATTGCCTAAATTTAGGATCGTTACGATGAGCCCAAAGCTCATCATATTCAGCTCTACGTTGTTCATCTCCTAATATTTCCCATGCTTGAGCAATTTCTTTAAAACGCTCTTCTGCATTTGGCTCTTTACTTACATCAGGGTGATATTTTTTCGCTAAACGACGATAAGCCGTTTTAATCGTTTTAGTATCATCAGTGGGTTTGACACCCATTATGGCGTAGTAATCCTTTAATTCCATAGTGACATCTCAATTATGTTAAATAATGAATTAAATATTAATACTCTAGATTTGATTAATTATAGAACAAAGAAATTATGTTGATGAGTAAAACCCTATAATAACAACAATCGAATGCCTAAATTGAATGCAGAATATTGTTTTTCAATCAGTTATCTATCATCTAATATCCCACTTTTCCTAGTGGATTATTTCTGAACCATACTAAAACAATATCTATTTTTTTCGGGAACTGATCGTAATTTAGACTAACTAATAGCTGATGCCCAAATTGTTCGACAATCAAGTGGGTAATATTGCCTATCCCATTTCTTGCTCCGCCATTTCAAGCAATAACAGCGCCACTCAGTGCGTGGATTTTTGATCGCTATTTTTCTTTAGCCAAAGGCCCAAGACCAACAAAAATACGAGTCATGCATATCATTGGTTTTGAATTAAGTTTTGTGAAAATTGGTTTACTTATTATTATAGTTATTAGCCTTATTTTAACTTTATTAAGCCAAATACTTTGATTGGCCGAAATGTAGATGAATATAAAAAGCCCTTAAACTCAAGGGCTATAGTTAACATTTTTATTTATCTGCTTTCGCCGCCCAAAGAAATTTAGCGCTAGGCAATGTTGTATATTTTTCTATTATCTCTTTATAAGTATTCTCTGGTTTTAATTCTGCAAATTGCTCTGGGTAAATGAAGGTTGCTAAATATTCTAAACCAACGATGTTATATGGATGATTATAGAAATTATGATATATACCATATAATTGCCCATTTTCAACCGCAGCGATTTGATTAAATCCAATTCGACTCTTCAATCGTTTGAAACCTTCTTGAGTCTCTTTGCTAGATACTCCATAACCAAATGGTGCAGCAATACTATTTTTATTTATCCAGCGAGATCCCGTTACAATATATACATCAGGTTTAGTACTAATAACTTGCTCTAAAGAAATAACACCTGAAGCTCCTGGTAAGAAATGACTACCAATATTGTCACCCCCAACAGCTTGAATCAAACCACCCCAACCCGCATTATTATGTGTAAAGCAACACCCATCACCATTTGCTCCAGCCTTTGCCTCTACAAATACACGTGGCTTATTTTTAATTTCTTGAGTTTTATTTTTGATACTATCTAGGTGTTGTTGATAAAAATCAGTATATTCTTTAGCTTCACTTTCTTTATTTAAAATGATACCAAGAAGCTCTACACTTTCTTTCGTGTTTTTGACTGGTTCTAAAAAAGTATCAACATAAATAATAGGAATATTGGCTTCTTTTAAAATACTGACAACACCCGATCCTTCTAGTGCAGGTTTTGCTCTGAGTTGAGCAATCACAACATCGGGTTGTTGTGCAATAACTTGCTCCGCATTCACTTCACCTTTGTCATTAAATCCCATATCAGGGATTGAATTTATATTAGATTTCCATTTCTGTTCTAGTAAAGAAACTGTCTGTGGATCCGATTTTTTTAGATTATTATTCCATGCTACAACTCTTTCAAACGGATTATTTCTATCAAGCAAAGCCAACGTTAAAATATCTCTACCATCTTGTAATACAACGCGTTTTGGTTCATGTTTTAACGTTATTTTTTGCCCATCAGTATCCGTAATTGTAACAGGATATGTTGTAGCCAATGCGCTAAAAGGAAGCAATGCAGAAAGAGATATTGCTAATAGGTGATATTTATTTTTCATTGTATACTCTCCATAATAGAGAGTTAATGCTAACAATTATCATTAACATCATCAATAAAAATTATCTTTTTATGACTAAAAATAGATTCGCTTTAATAGTGCGATATCTAGCAATAAAGAAATATTCGAGTCTGATATGTCAGCTTATTTCACTAATGCAGTTAACTATCTAATTAAAAAGCCTTTTATGTCCATTCTAATTACAATACAAAAATAACCCTAACCATAAACTATCATGTGTTCTTGTCACTAGTTTATTTCAAATTACAATAGCAGCGTTAAACAGATAAAGTAACTTCTTTGTTTAACGCTATATTTTGAGGAGGCAACCATTCATTTTTGATAATTTTAATTACTAGAAAAATCACTTATCACTTCATACGTTAATGAATTTTCAGAACTATTTATAACTTTCAATTTAACATTTTCATAGGAGATAATATTACTTTCTTTAAGATTAAATTGAATGTTGTTACCAAACCCTTGATTTTCTATGTTTGAGCCTATTTTTCTATAACTAACATCTACAATTTGATTATTTATTCCATTAAAAATTAAAGCCTGCTCAAATGAATTACCATCGGAATTATTCAACTTAAGATATTCAATCTTAGCCTTATCACTACAAACAGCAACATTTAAGTCAGTTACAATACAAATCTCATCAGCCTTAGCTCCTTTTTTTATTAAAATTGAACTCCATGGCTGGCCAAGAACCTCAACAACTACAGAACCAGAGTCAATAGTTTGAGTTGGCATATAAAAATCGCCTTTGTCGCTTGAACCAACTTTTTTGAATACACCAGGAATAATTTTATAGGCCAGATCTATTTGTATTGGGTTTAGTACCTTAATCGCTCTTAGTTCACTTATATTACCTTCTCTTACTAAACTTTGACCTATGGTCGCACGATTAACACTCCCTACTTTCGGCTCACTTATTTTATACAAGTCTGGAGTGTAATTATATTCAGTCACAGCACACCCAGATAAAGCAAAAGCACAACCAATTGAAACTAATAAATTTTTCATTTTGATAGAAATCTCGTTACAAACATGAATAGGCATTAAAGATTACATTTACATACAGATTCTAGCAAGTAACTATCTACGACTCTGTTAACAAACTACTCATAACAACCTGTGAAATTAATTAGTTTCCTTTCTGACAGATCATTAACTCCAGCGCATTAATATCAATACCATTAGCTTTAATGGGGACTGGCTACGATTACCACTCTCAGCCTAGATACAACCCACTACTATCAAATAGCTTGCAATCTTTCTCTTTAGATTTACTAGGATCAATTGTTTAACGGTTAGCTTCATTTGGGAGGACTCAAATCATAAGGTATAAATGTACCCTATTTGTACCAGCTAAAGTAGATAGCTTTCAATGGACGTTAGTAGACGTTGGAATGATGGGATTTAGTTGGAATGCTTGATTTACTTGGGATAAGGAAATGCTAGGAGATGATGAGATGGCGGAGGAGGAGAGATTCGAACTCTCGGATGGTTTCCCATCGGCGGTTTTCAAGACCGCTGCCTTCAGCCGCTCGGCCACCCCTCCGCAATGGGGAGCAATATAAACACCTAAGCTTATGTTGTAAAGCCCTTATTGTACTGTTTGACGTAAAATTAAACGCATTACAAGTCAATGGCTTAATTTATCAACGATTTATGGGTTCTACTTGGGTATTTCCCTTATTTTTGATAAATTAGCAGTATTATTTTTGATTGGTTGCTACGCACATGTTTGTATTTAACGGAAAAGAAATCGAGACAGATAGTCATGGTTATTTAAAAAATAGCAATGAATGGAATGAAGATATGGTTCCAATATTAGCTGAATTAGAAGAAATTGAGCTAACAGAACAGCACTGGGAAATTATCCGTTTTGTTCGACAGTTTTATTTGGAATTTAATACCTCCCCCGCTATTCGTATGTTAGTAAAAGCGCTTGCACAAAAATATGGCGATGAAAAAGGAAATAGCCGTTATCTTTATCGTTTGTTTCCTAAAGGCCCTGCAAAACAAGCGACAAAACTCGCTGGTTTACCAAAACCCGTTAAATGTATTTAATATTATCTTTAGATAAAAGATAATTAAAAATCATTAAAACAATATTACTCATAATGGTGGATTGAAAAATCTGCCATCTGTTCATATTCACAAGGTGTCGCTGACCAAAATGTAATATTAGCACTTCTTGGTCCACCAGCTTCTAACCAATCTTCAAATTCTTTTAATGCATTCTCTTTCGCGAAAGCCTTTACTCCCACGCTACCGTCATCACGATTCCAAACATACCCTGTTATTGGTTGTTTTTTCATCCATTGATAAGTAAAAAAACGGAATCCAACGCCCTGCACACGCCCTTGAATAATATATTCTCTACCCATTTTCATATGCTCTCCTGATAGTGTTGTTAAAATAAAAATTCTACTCAGGTTATTGTCTTTTCTTTATACAATAGATAATCTGATTTTGTGAGGTTCTTTATTCATAATGAAAGCAAAGGATTATATTTTTTTCAAATCCTTGAAATTTCACTTTGTACCCTCATATATATAACCAATAAGCAAGGCTATATGGAGGTGATACTATGATGACCGCCAGCAAATTTGGGATAGGACAGCAAGTTAGACATAAATTACTCGGCTACTTAGGCGTTGTTGTCGATGTGGATGCTGAATATTCCCTTGATCAGCCTAATGAGGATGATATTGCATCTAATGTGACCTTGCGAGCAGCACCTTGGTACCATGTTGTGATGGAAGATGATGAAGGACAGCCCGTTCATACTTATCTTGCTGAAGCACAGATAACTTATGAAGTTTCAGATGAACACTTAGATAATGACTCATTAGATGAACTATCGCAGTCAATTCGTAGCCAATTACAGGCTCCACGATTACGAAATTAACCGAATAATCTAAATAAGCTGTGAGCTGAATAAATATGATAATCGCCGAATTTGTTTTCGGCGATTTTATTTTAGTTCATTACCAAGGAAGTCCATGTGCTTCAATTTCTTTTTTAGGACAGCGATCCATAACAACTCGTAATCCTGCTTTTTCTGCTAACTCTTTGGCATCTTCATTGATAACACCAATTTGCAACCATAATACTTTGGCATTAATTGCAATTGCTTCTTGCGCGATTTCTAATGCAACGTCAGATTGACGAAAAACATCCACCATATCAACAGCAATAGGAATATCTTTTAATGAGGCATAAACATTCTGCCCTAATAATGTTTGCCCTGACATGCTTGGATTGACAGGAATAACATCATAGCCTTGTTCTAATAGGAATTTCATGACTTTATAGCTTGGGCGATCTTCTTTGCTACTCGCTCCAACAAGTGCAATTGTTTTGACACTTCTTAAAATGTCATAAATGTCTGAGTCCACCATTTATATACTCCGTTCATCATGAAGATTGAAAATATTATGATACATCATAGTATCTTGATCCGTTCATAGCTTGTAAGATAAAAAAAAGGTATTTTGACAGCTGAAACAATAACTATATTTATTTTTAAAGGTATCAAATGGAACAAATTGACCGCACGCTCTTAAAAGAAAAAAATATCGCGCTTGTTGCCCATGATCACTGCAAAAGCTCATTACTTGAATGGGTTCAAAATAATCGTGAACAACTGTCTCTACATAAGTTATTTGCAACAGGAACCACAGGAAATTTAATTAACCAGCACACAGGCCTAAGTGTTACTCAAATGCTAAGTGGCCCAATGGGCGGTGACCAACAAATAGGTGCAATGATCGCTGAAAAAAAAATCGATATTATGATTTTCTTTTGGGATCCATTGAACGCCGTTCCCCACGACCCAGATGTTAAAGCCCTTCTACGCTTAGCAACAGTATGGAATATTCCGGTTGCCACCAATCGTGCAACCGCGAACTTTTTAATTTCATCGCCTCTGTTTTCACAAGAATCAACAATTAAAATTCCTGATTACGAAGGTTATTTAAAAGAAAGACTAAAATAATTTTAAGGTTTTCGCTGTATAGGAACACCTTGAGATTTTAGCTCTAAAACAAAACAAGATGGCTGTTGTTTATTAAATAATAGCCATACTTGTGTTTTTGCTCTTGTTAATGCGACATACATTAAACGTCGTTCTTCCGCATTAGGATAATCTTCAACTTTTGGTAATAACGCTAATTCAATAATTGATTCCCTTGCAGGTGCAGGGAAACCATCTTTACCCTCTTGTAAACCTAAAATAATAACGTAATCAGCTTGTTGCCCCTTCGATGCATGAAAAGTCATAAATTCTAAATTTAATTTAGGCCAACGTGTCTTAGCTTTTTTTAATAATTCTGGTTTTAAATAGTGATAACGAGCGAGTAAAAGAATAGTTTCATTTTCTTCTACATAACCACTCATTTTATTTAGTAAATTTTCAAGTTGATCGTCAGATAACAGTACAACAGACTTTTTATTACCTTTCACTAGACTATTTAATGGTTTAGATAATTGAACTGGATTCTGTTGAATAAACGTATTGGCAACATTTCCTATCGTGTCATTAAAACGATAAGTCGTATCTAATGCGCATTCAGCACCTTCACCAAAAGCGTGATGGAAAGAAGTCGTTAATAATAATTCCGCACCACTAAAACGATAAATGGCTTGCCAATCATCTCCTACTGCAAATAGAGATGTTTGTTTATTTTGCTGTTTTAATGCGGTTAATAATGAAGCTCTTAATGGTGAAATATCTTGGAACTCATCAACAAGAATATGTTTCCATGGGCTAATGAAACGCCCTTTTTCAATAAGGTTAATAGCTTGATGCAATAAGCCTGAAAAATCGATCGCATCTTCTTCTTTTAATGCGGTTTTCCAAGCTTTTAATAATGGCGATAATAATTTTAAATACTTTTTAAAAGATTCGGTATATTCGGGATCCACACTTTCAATCAGAGATTTTTGGCTACCACCTTGCATCCTTAATAGACCAACCCAACGCTCTAATCTTACAGCAACTTGGTTTTCTAATTTTTTATCATGCCAAAACTCACCATCAGGGATATCCCATTCAAACTCTTGAGATAACCACTCTCGCCATCCTTTTGCTTGTGCTTTTTTCTGCTGACACTGAGCTCTCCACTCACCTAATAATAGAGTTCTTCTTTTTTCACTATTTATTTCAAGCTCACTAATTTTGGGTTGCTTTTTTGTCGCTTGTTGAATAATGGATAATGCCAGTGCATGAAACGTTTTTGCCATAATATCGCTATTTAAACGACTAGAAAGCCTTTCATTCATTTCTTGTGCGGCTTTACGCCCAAAAGCAAGTAATAAAATTTGATCAGGTTGTGCCAATTGGCGGCGTAATAGCCACCCCGCTCTGGCAACTAATACCGATGTTTTACCACTTCCTGCACCAGCGAGAACAAGAATATTTTCTTCTCCATTAATTACGGCACGACACTGTGATTCATTTAATGGCGATGATTCAATCGTATTAAAAAATTCCGCATGCTCATTTAATATTTGGGTTACCCAAACAGAATTTTCTTTATTAATAAGTGCTTCACCTTGCTTTAGCCACTCTAAACATTGCTGATAAAGAGTATGACAATTGTCAAATTGAATAAGGCGTTCAAGAGGGAGGGGAATAGCAGAAAAGCTTTCTTTTATAGATTGTTGGATTTCACTAAGTTTAGACTGTTTTATCCATCTATTTGATTGGGTGATTTCATTAATATTATGGAGTTGCTTCTCAAGCACTTGAGCGCTTATTTCGCTCATTTCTTTACTCCAACTTTGCCATGATTGATAAAGATAACGATAAAACTGTTGAGTTTCTTCCCAATCCGTTCCATGTAATCGAACAACTTTATCTTCAGACAATAAAAATTCTAACTCCCCCCACACAATCCCTTTTTTACAGAAAATATTAATCAATTCGTTAAAAGGAATTAAATACTGATGTTTTTCACCACTGACTTCAATGCCTGCATTTAACAATTTGACTCTATTATATGGATGTTGTGCTAAACGTTGTCCCATCGGGGTGGATTTCAGTTCCATACGTAATTCCTGCAATAAATAACAAATAGTCTGTCGTTAAGCTCTTTTTAATCGGTGATAAACCCTATATTCTAAGAGGTAATTATCTTTATCTTGTTTATTTAAGGGCTTTTTGTGTTCACTTTGCTAAATGGCGCCCGCCGATTTATCTATAATAGCCACTTTTTATATTATATTCGCATAATAATCGCGCTTACAGGAACGACTTTGTTTCCTTGGATTTTAGGGCAAGAGCCTAAATATACAATTCCTCTAACTTTAGGCGTGGTTGCGGCTGCATTAACTGACTTAGATGATAGGCTTGTTGGTCGTTTAAAAAACCTAGTTATCACTTTATGCTGCTTTCTTCTTGCTTCAGCATCTATAGGATTACTTTATCCATATCCTATTTTATTCTTTTGTGGTTTAGCTATTTCTACTTGGGGATTTATTTTATTGGGTGCTTTAGGGCAACGGTACGCAACTATTGCTTTTGGTGCTTTATTAATCGCGATTTATACTATGCTCGGTATGCCTATTTTCCCTGAATGGTATGAACAACCCGTTTTATTATTATTAGGTGCTATTTGGTATAACTCTTTAACATTAATTGGTCACTTATTATTCCCAATTCGCCCAGTTCAGGACAATCTAACTCGCTGTTACCAACAACTCGCAACTTACCTCGAAGCTAAAGCGACATTATTTGATCCAGATATCGAAGATGACTATCAACATTCACTTTATAATTTAGCAATGGCAAATAGCCAATTAATTGACACAATGAACCAAACTAAAGTTGCATTATTAAGTCGATTAAAAGGTGATAGAGGCCAACGTAGTAGTCGTTTCACACTTCATTACTATTTCGTTGCTCAAGATATTCATGAGCGAGCAAGTTCGTCACATGCTCAATACCAGCTATTAAGTAATGAATTACGGCATAGCGATGTGTTATTTCGTTTTCAACGTTTACTTTCTATGCAGGCTCGAGCTTGTGAACAAGTTGCACAATCTATTCTTTGGCATAAAAAATATCAGCATAATCCTTCATTAGAACGTGCTATAAATTATCTAGAGAATGCATTAAATCATTTAAAAAATACGACCTCAGAACCACAATTAATAACACCTTTAAATAATTTACTGCAAAACCTTCAAGGCATTGATGCGCTTTTACGAAGTATTAGTACAGAGCAATACCAAATATCCCATGACCAAAAAGAAGAAACACAACTTTCTGATGATGGTTTAACAGGATGGCGCGATATTGCACTAAGAATAAAAGAGCACCTCACCCCCAAATCGGCGCTTTTTAGACATGCAGTTAGGATGTCACTAGTGTTATGTATTGGCTATGCCATTATTCAATTTTTCCAATTGGATAGAGGCTATTGGATATTATTAACCAGCCTCTTTGTTTGCCAACCCAACTATAATGCCACTCGCCGACGTCTTACTTTACGTGTGAGTGGTACTATTATTGGTATTTTAATTGGCTTCCCTATTTTATATTTTGTGCCTTCGATTGAAGGACAACTCGTTTTAATTGTAATAACCGGTACGCTCTTTTTTGCATTTAGAACCATACAATACGCACATGCCACACTATTTATTACTTTATTGGTTTTATTAAGTTTCAATTTGCTTGGTGAAGGTTATGATGTTGCTCTTCCTCGTATTATCGATACCTTAATTGGCTGCGCTATAGCTTGGTTTGCTGTCAGCTTTATTTGGCCTGACTGGAAATTCCGTCAGCTACCAGTTGTCATTCAAAAAACAATGACAAATAACTGTTATTATCTTGATGCCATACTTATTCAGTATTACCAAGGGAAAGATAATAGCTTAAGTTATCGAATTGCTCGTCGAAATGCTCATAGTAGTGATGGTGAATTAGCCTCCCTGATCTCAAATATGTCATCAGAGCCCAAAAGCTATCAAGCATCCCAAGAAGTGGCTTTTCAGTTACTTTGTTTAAATCATACTTTACTCAGTTATATTTCTGCTCTTGGCGTTCATCGTTCAAAAATAGAAGACGAGAATGTGCTCACGTTACTTAATGATACAGTGTGTTATATCGATTCTGCTTTACGTCGCAAAACGCCACCAGTCAAAGAATTTAAGCAATCTCATGTAGAATTAATTGAAAGGATCAATCTATTACCTAATGCCGATAATCCTCGCATTCAATTAGTACTTACTCAAATCCGATTACTATTGGACTTACTGCCACAAATTATTAACTGCATCCAAATTATTGAGCAAAGCGAATCAAAAAACATGCCTCAATCTTAGTCTCTTATTGACGTTATTTTCTCTAATTTCTATAAGTATATTAGAGAAAATAACAGTCATTGCTTTTTATTTTATTGGAAAGATAATTCGTTGTACCAATCTAATAACTCCATTTTAAGTTGACTAGGTAATACAGAACGATGGCATCCAACGATAGCTCCTGCCAATGAAAGTAAAAGTTCACTATTTTTCAAATTGTGGCCATGCATTAATTTTAGATAACACGCTTTAGCACCGATTAAACGCAGTTCTTCAACTTGATTAATACCAATTTGATTCAATCTTTTTTCTAATATCACACCTAGATTAGGTAAGTCTTTTATTCTACAAGGCTTCTTTCGTTGTCCTAAATATTCTTGGATGCTGTAGTGATATGTCATATCAATATATTGATCTAATTTTTGCTGATTATTCCATAGCGAATCCGTTATATGGTAATAACGCAATATGATAGGAATTCCTTTTTTCAAATAGGTATAGGAACTCATTTTCGTTGCCTTAAAGAGAGTTTCTAAAAACCCACTTCCTTTTAAATAAAACTCATTGTTAGATGTGATAGCAAACATAACATCATCAATCATTAAGCTAACACCACCAAATTGAGACTTTGTTGTTAACTCTCCATATTGTGCAATACGCGATAACAAATGAGCCTTCCTTTGCTCAGGTAAAAATAACATTGAAACTCCAAAACAAACTTTAAGATTAAATTTTATCTTTGAATTCAAAAACATGCATAATACATCACAAGAAAGACAATAAAGAAATTCCCTTTTATTGCCAATAGTTAACAACTTAAAAATAGAAATTTACATGAAATTTGAGAGGAACTTTCAAAAAATGAGCTTGATTTAAGCGAAATATAGATATACTGTATATTCATACAGTGCATATGGAACGAGGTAAATATGAAACTCTCAACATCATCTCCGACAAGACAGAACGCCATTCTCCAAGAGATCTCAAATGAGGTATTACCTCTATCTATCCCTTCAACAGTGGCGACTTACGATAGCAATAATAAACAAGGTATGGTGAGTGAACTTCTCTACCAAAATCCGCTCGTCATTAATCACATCCTTTTGCCATTACTGAAACAGTATAGCTATGAATCACGTTGGTTATTGTGGCTAAACCCACAACAAAAGCTAAATCGTACTTGGTTAAAAAATGCCGGATTACCACTTAACAAAATAATTCAATTAAATCATATAAATATGATAACTACAGTTGATTTAATGGAAAAAGCGTTGGCAAGTGGTAATTACAGTGTCGTACTCGGTTGGTTACCAGAAATATCGTCAGAAGAGATGAAACGATTAGAATCTGCTGCAAGTAAAGGAAAAACCCTCGGGTTTATTATGCGACAACAAATTAATACAAATATCCATTTAGAAAATAGCAATACCTCTAAACGACATTTGAATTCAGTAAAAATTCATTCAATTCACTACCATTAGTGAAATTTAAGAGTTTTCCTAATACTCAAAACGACCTTGTATCATTTAAGATAAGTCAAATGTAATTATAATCTAAATCATATAGTTACAATAAATTTAACAAAAATACAGAATCTTTCTCATTGTGAGATAAAGCAGATCTTTTTAAAATTTTAAGTCGAATTTTAAAGGATTACTTGTAACTTTTTAAGTTCATTGTAGACTTTATGTCGTTAAGGTTATGCTTTAAATCCCATTTTTTGGGATCATCATTTGATGAAAGTATTGGATTCCTAACAATAATTTAACCAAGGGCAAATAATAAGGCTTAAAGCCAAATGCCTAACTTGGATGATAACGAGGCGTAAAATGAAAAAGACAGCTATCGCATTAGCAGTGGCAGTGGCAGCTTTCGCAACTGCAGCGCAAGCAGCTCCAAAAGACAATACCTGGTATACTGGTGGTAAATTAGGTTGGTCTCAATACCAAGGTACTAGCAACCAATGGGGTGATGTATCTATCGGTAACGGTAATACTCATAAAGACCAATTAGGTGCTGGTGCATTTGCTGGTTATCAATACAACCAATACTTAGGTTTTGAGCTGGGTTATGACTGGTTAGGTCGTATGACTTACAAAGGTTCATACAACAACGGTGCTTTCAAAGCTCAAGGTATCCAGTTAACTACTAAATTAAGCTATCCAGTAATGGAAGACCTAGACGTTTATACTCGTTTAGGTGGTATGGTATGGCGTGCAGATTCTTCTGCAACCGTTAATGCAACTTCAGCAGCTCCAACTCAAAGACGTTTTTCTGAAAATGACACTGGCGTTTCTCCAGTATTCGCATTAGGTACTGAATACGCGATCACTCCAAACATCGCTACCCGTGTTGAATATCAGTGGATCAACAACATCGGTGATAAAGGTACTCTGAATGCACGTCCAGACAACGGCATGCTGAGTGTTGGTGTTGCTTACCGTTTCAACCAAGAAACTCCAGCACCAGTTGTAGCTCCAGCACCAGTTGTAGCTCCAGCTCCAGTTGTTGAGAACAAAACCTTTACTCTGCGTTCAGACGTTCTGTTCAACTTCAACAAATCTACTCTGAAAGCTGAAGGTCAAGAAGCTCTGAATGGTCTGTACAATGAACTGGCTAACATCGACCCAACTCAAGGTCGTGTAGTAGTTATCGGTTACACTGACCGTATCGGTTCACAAAACTACAACCTGCCTCTGTCAGAAAAACGTGCTCAATCTGTAGTTGATTACCTGGTATCTAAAGGTATCCCTGCAAACAGCATCTCTGCAGAAGGTCGTGGTAAAGAAAATCCAGTTACTGGCAACACATGTGACAACGTTAAAGCTCGTTCAGCTCTGATCGATTGCTTAGCGCCAGACCGTCGTGTTGAAATTGAAATCCAAGGTACAACTGAAGTTGTTGTTCAACCTGGTCAATAATTCAGATAGTAGAATAATCTACTATTGATGAATTCAAAACCCTGCCACTGGCAGGGTTTTTCTTTTATGGTGATAAAATTAGGTAAAAATATAAAGGTAAGAACATTTTCGAAAAGCTAATAACAATAAACTGCCGAAACCAGTAAAGTAAGCCAAAATTGATGTAACTTATTTTTCTTTATCACGTACTAATAACTCAATAAGCTCATCTTTTAAATTATGCACTTTTAATGCATATTGCTCTTTTCTCTCAGCATCTTCAATTAATTGCACTATTGTTTCTGATAATGTTATTCCTCTTCGTTGTGACAATGCAGATAAGCGTTGCCAAACTTTAAACGTTAAATCGATTGATTTTTTGCGCGTGTGTTGATGCTCAGCATTAAAATAACGTTTTCTACGAGCTCGAATAGTTTGCTTCATCCGATTAGATAAGTCAGGATTCATATGCAAATCTATCCACTCTAAAACTTTTAATGGTTGCGATTCAAGAAGCAACAATTGCTCGACAACTTCATCCGCAGCACTTTTTTCTATATAACGGGTAATTAATTCACCTTCACGGTGTTTTTTTACTAGATAGGCCCATTTCCAACCACATTCTAGGTTCTCTAATTGTTGATATTTCATATAGCCCCCGTGACAGCGTAACTATATAGTAGCATATCAACAATTTTACAAAAATACTTCCACTGAACCGAAATTTTTTGCCTATTTTATAGGCAAAGTTATTTTAGATAATCTTTCTTATCAATTAATAACAGGTCTTGATAAGGGATAGTTTTCTGAGCACGTTATGATAGAATCGAGCGTCGCTATCATAAAACCGTAATGACCAATTTTATAAACTCGTCATTATAAGGCCGTAGCGATACATATTCCCTGCCTATGCAGTTGATGACAGTTAAAGAACCGTCTTATTGCAGGATAGATATCAAATTATACGATATCTAATTATCTCTTTTCACTAATCAATAATAAAAACGGTAACCTTGAAAAACAACGAATTAGAATGGCAGGCGTTACGTCCTGATTACGCCTCCTACCAAACTTTCTTTCAGACAGCATCTCAATTACCTGCATCTCTACTTCGTGAGGTTCAACCTCGCCTGTATGAAAGCTTGCAATGGTTAAACAATGCGGATTCAGGGCAGTTTATGCTGTTAAAAGCGGATGATTCAACTGCTTACTTTGATATGCTGACAGACACATTAACGCAATCAGGGATCAAAACTGATCCTGTTGTTGGCAGTTATCAAGCAGAAACTAATAAAATCTATTGGCAAGAAAATGTACAAGGTGCATTTTCATCATCAGAATCTATTACTTGTTGCCAATGGATCGAGCCAGAACAACTTTTTGGTTCATTCTATTGCCACAAAGATGAAGTCACCCTCAGCCCCGGCTTATTGCATAAAATAAATGGTGGCATCTTAGTCCTCTCTATAAAATCTTTACTTGCACAACCACTCATGTGGTTCCGCCTTAAAAAAATGGTTGAAGAACAGCGTCTTGAATGGCTTGTCTGGAATGACAACCAATCCCTGCCTTTACCTATTGAGAGTATGCCACTCAATCTTCGTGTTATTTTAGTAGGTGATAGACTTAGTCTTGAAGAGCTTGAATTTATGGAGCCGGAACTAAGCAGCACTGCTTTATATGGTGAATATGAATACGACATGTATTTAGATAACGAAACCACGCTTTCTCAATGGTGTGGTTTTGTAAACTCATTGTGCCAAAAATATCGCCTCCCTTCTTTATCTGCGGATGCTTGGGAAGTCTTATTAACACAAGCAGCAAGACAACATGAAGATCAGCTAATTCTAAGCCTAGATTTAGAATGGATCTTACGCCAGCTTCGTTATGCAATACGTTTTAATCATGATGCTTCTCTAAATGCTGATGCATTGAAAAAAGCAGAAGAAAATCGCCTATGGCGACACAGTTATTTGTTAGAACGTAGTCGTGATGAGATTTTACAAGACCAAGTTATGATACAAACAGAAGGTGAAGCTATTGGCCAAATCAATGGACTTTCTGTCTTAGATTACCCTGGATACCCTGATTTAATCGGAGAACCGACTCGCATCACCTGCGTTGCACATATAGGTGATGGTGAGTTTACGGATGTTGAGCGAAAAGCTGAGCTTGGCGGAAATATTCATGCAAAAGGCATGATGATTATGCAAGCTTACTTAAACTCAGAACTACGTTTAGACCAACCACAGCCATTTAGCACTTCGATTGTTTTTGAACAATCATATGGAGAGGTTGATGGTGATAGCGCCTCTTTGGCTGAATTATGTGCTTTTATTAGTACTCTGGCACAACAACCCATAGATCAGCAAATTGCTGTTACAGGTGCTGTTGATCAATTTGGTCAAGTCCAACCGATTGGTGGCGTAAACCAAAAAATCGAAGGCTTCTTTGATATCTGCCAACAAAGAGGGTTAACCGGTGCACAAGGTGTAATTATTCCTCTCGCCAATATTCGCCATCTTGTACTCAACGAAAATGTGCAACAAGCGGTAAAAGAAGAAAAATTTCATATTTGGCCTGTCACTCATGTAGCAGAAGCAATAACGTTACTGACTCGTCAGCCATATTATGAAGAGCAATGTGAACCAGAACAATCAGACTCACACTTGTTAGCTGTTATTCATGATCGTATAACACTTGCAAATAATCAAGATAGACCTAAATTACCTTGGTTCTTACGTCTATTCAGATAATTCTGTTTCAAGTGATCGGAGTTGTTCAGCGTACAAGTGTAAGCTATTCTGTTCTCTTACACTTGATAAAGGCTATATAGACAATGGTTGATAAACGCGAATCTTATTCTAAAGAAGACCTCATTGCTTCCGGCCGTGGTGAATTGTTTGGCCAAGATGGCCCACCACTGCCATCTGGTAATATGCTAATGATGGATCGCATCATTAAAATGACGGAAGATGGCGGCTCCCATAATAAAGGCTTTATCGAAGCAGAATTCGATATCAAGCCAGATTTATGGTTCTTTGATTGTCACTTCGTCAATGATCCTGTTATGCCAGGTTGCTTAGGCCTAGATGCCATGTGGCAACTTGTCGGCTTCTATCTTGGCTGGCTTGGTGGCGAAGGCAAAGGCCGTGCGCTTGGTGTTGGTGAAGTAAAATTCACTGGACAAATATTACCAACAGCAAAAAAAGTTACCTATAAAATTGATTTCAAACGTGTTATCAATCGTAAACTGATTATGGGTATTGCCGATGGTGAAGTGTATGTTGATGGTAAGCTGATTTATGAAGCAAAAGACTTAAAAGTTGGCTTATTTAAAGATACAACTGCATTCTAAGATAGATAACCATCCAAATCTATTATAAAAATAATGACAATATAACGTAAAAAGGCTTACAAAAATGTAAGCCTTTTTTATATCCAAATTAATTGTTTGTTAGTTATATGCAAATTGTCCTATGTTCAATATGTACATAAGAATATATATAAATAACCCTCGTTTTGATTGTCGGCAAAATCTTAGTGATAATATTTAGCACAGCTAAAAATAAGCTATTATCTATTTCACTACGACGGGTTATTTATTTTACCAGACTTGGGCGATCTTCCATGGCCTGTCGCCAACCTCCAAGCCAATGTGAACGCGCATCAATGGCGAAATAAGGGCAAAGTTCTTTTGAACGACCTTGCATACCAGCTTGATAACCTTTCGATAATGCTCTTGCTAAACGATCTCGTTTCTGTCTTTTCATATCTAGACAACCCTCACGTTCTAAGTTTAAGCGGAAAGATAATGATTGTTTTTCAACAACCACTATAATTTGATACGCTTTATTGAGCATTTAAGCAAGTAAAGAAGTTAATACAAATGTCATATTTGTGATGTTGAGCTAACCATAAACTTAATAACTAACGTTATTATTTATTTTATTTGATGTTTTGTTAGGTGAAATATCAGTTATTTTATAAACCAAACAGAAATAAAACTTAATTCATTGATATTTAATAAATATATATAACTAAAAATAACTTTGCTTATTTTAATCTTATGCAACCAATAAATTAAATAAGATAAATTGATGTTTACGTTTAAACTTATGTCAATATAAGACTTGGTTTATAAGTATTAATTTTTGCTCTGTTGCTATTTTTTTCGTAGAAAATTCTTTTTAATTACCTTGTTTTATTAAGGAATTAGCTCTCATTGAAAGCAAAATAAGCTATTAATACCTCTTACATACTTCTATTAATTCAAACTCTTCAAATACCAACTCCATATCTTCTGAAAAAAAACCTTCTCGATTAAAGAACGCTTTATGTCCTTCTTGCCAATATGCCAAGCTTAAATCCCCTTCACCTTCTCTCTTAGCTAGCTCTTCTGTAACTTCATTAAATCGTATTAACTGCAAACAACGTGTACGAATAACACAAACAGGCTCATTTTGGCTATTTAAAATAATACTAAAACCGCCAATAACAGGAATAGCACTGTCACTAAAAAAACCACTTAATGAACTACATGTTGCCGTTTTTTTTCCTTCTACCACCAGTATAGCAAGTTCATCTGCCAACTCTGGGTTATCACCAAATGACCAACTGATTGCAGTGGGATATTTCTTTTTCAGAGTTTCTAACATATCGTTTCCTTTGTTATTTTTAAATAAACAAAACCCAATATCCTGCTTAAATACAATTTAAGTGAATATTGGGTGTGAAAAAATGTAGTACTAATTCGTTAATATTGAGCTTGAATTGCTTTCGCTATATCAGAAATAACTTGCTCCCATCCCTGCCCTAATGTACGCACTAAAGCAGGGTAACCATCTTCAGTTTGTGGTAGAACTAAAGAGAATGGCTGATTAATCACTTTATTATTTTCAGTATAAATCCAATCCCCTGAAATAATTACCTGTCCATCATAACGACCTTGAAAATAATTAACTGTGACCGTTAATTTCGCTAAGTTATCTTCAACAGGTTGATTTGCAACAACAGTACCTGGCAATGCTTTAGTTAAACCTGAAATAAGGTTCTGCTGTAATTGCTGATCAAGTGGATTAATCCATAGATGCTGATTTGCCACGGTATAGTTAATATCCGTCGTTTGATAAACAATACCTGCATTTACTAACATACTAGACAAACGGATCGGCTGAACCCAGATTTGAGGCTTTTTCGCTGACTGTGTTGTCGTGACTTGTGCTGATACCCCTGTTTGGTAAATATCAGGCAACTGATAATAGGTTTTCTCAGGTTGGCTTGAACATGCCGTTAGCATCAAAACAAATATCCCAATGATGTATCTCATTATTTTTCAGCCCTCTTTGGTTCTGGATCTTTACCTTCCTTCGCCTCAAAAATTAATGCATTACTTTTATTGTTCAATGTTTTCAATAAAGGCTGCATCTCTCTTAGCACTTGATCAAGCTGTTGCATATTATCAATCATTTTTCCATACGCAGGAGAGCCCGGTTGGAAGCCTTGCATACTACGATTGATCTCTTTCAATGATTGCTGAATATCGCTAGGAAGATTTCTAAATTCATCACTGCCAATCATCGCATTCAATGACTTCAGTGTTTCTTTCGCTTCACTGACCGCTTTTTGGCTTTCAGATAATGTTGCAGTCATTTCTTTAAGCATTGGCTCAACAGGAAGGTTGTTGATCTTATCCAGTGATGTCATCACTTTTTGCTGAATTTGCGCTAAACCTGAGCTAACTGTTGGAATTTGTTGGATACCAGCAACTTCTTGAGGCCCTTTCCATTTAGCTTCATCAGGGTAGAAATCAAGATCAATATAAAGTGCCCCAGTTAAAAGGTTACCTGATTTCAATGATGCTCTTAATCCATTATTAGAAGCAAAAGTAATTTCTTTAACGAAGTCGAAACTCTCACCGACATCATTAGCAAAACGTTCTGGTTCAACATGAATAAGAACAGGAATACGAAAATCTTTATCCAATGATTGTTGCATACCTTTAGTGTAATAAGGCACTTGTACAACCGTTCCCATGCGAATTCCGCGGAATTCCACAGGGGCACCTGCTTGCAATCCTCTTACAGAATCAGAGAAGAACATAATGTAGCTACGATAGTCGGTATATAACGAGTTTTGAATACTCTTTTCATTATCGTAGAGCTTGAATTCTGTTTTAGGTTCAATAGGATCACCTGGAATCCATCCCGCAGGAACATCAAAACTAACTCCACCACTAAAGAGTGTAGAAAGTGATGCCATTTCAACACGCACACCCGATGAAGACATATCAAAAGCGATACCTGAATCTTTCCAGAATCGAACATTTGATGTCACCATTTTGTCATAAGGCGCTTTGATAAAGAGTTGGTAATGCATGTCTCGGCTCTCAATGTTGAATTCGCTGGTTTCAACAGAGCCGACTTGGTAACCTCTAAATAAAACAGGATCACCCGCATTTAATTGGCCTGCCCCTTCACTTACTAAATTGATACGAATACCTTTTGCATCTGGTGAAGCTAACGGTGGCGAGTCGAGAAGATTAAACTCATTTTCTTCTTTACCTTTTAATCCCGGTTGCAGTTCTATATAAGCCCCAGAAAGCAAGGTGCCTAGCCCCGTTACCCCCTCTTTACCGACTTGAGGTCTTACAACCCAAAATGCAGTATCTGCGCGTAACAACTCTTTCATTTCTTTATCAAGGCGAGCCGTAATAATAACGCGACTAAAATTACTATCGAGTGAGACACTTTCAACTAAACCGATATCCACACTGCGACTTTTAATTTTGGTTTTACCCGCTTCAATGCCATCTGCATTATAGGTAATTAATGTAACTTCTGGGCCCTGATGGCTGAAATGATAATAAAGTATCCACGCACCAATCAGTAAGGTGACAAGTGGTATGATCCAAACCGGAGACCAGCTTTTTAGTTTGTTAATTTTTGCTTCAGTTAAAGCAGTTTCATTCTTTTCAGTCACCCTTAGGCTCCTTAATCGTGGGTTTATCATCATCGGTTGTACACTTATCCCACGTCAACCGAGGATCAAACATCATTGCAGAGAACATAGTTAATACTACAACCAATGCAAATAGCACCACACCAAAATCAGGATAGATGCTCATCAGACGTCCCATTCTGACTAATGAAGCTAAAACAGCAATTACGAAGACGTCAATCATCGACCAACGCCCTACATATTCAACAACTTCGTAGAGAAAATGCATTCTAGCAGGATCTCTTTTTCCATTAGATTTATGTGCATCCCAACACAACCAAGCAATTGCTACCATTTTTAAACTTGGTACCATAATACTGGCAATAAATATCACCATCGCAACAGGATAGGAGCCATCTTCCCAAAGCAAGATTACCCCAGCCATAATTGTGGAATAAATATCATTACCTAATGATTCAGTCACCATGATTGGTAATAAATTAGCGGGGATATAAAGAATAAGTGACGTAATCAACAAAGAAACCGTCCATTGTAAACTTTTAGGTCTCCTTGCATGTCCTTTCACTTCACAACGACTACATTCGTATTGATCTACGGGTAAGATTGCCGTACATGAGCGACATAATCTAACCCCTTGTTTTAATCCCGATTGACCTGATTCAATATCAGGGTAATTTGGGCGGGGTTCTAATTTTTCCCATAAAGTGTGTCTATCAAGGCACTGGAATGCTCGAATTTGAAATAAGCAATAAAGCACATAAGGAAGGAAACTAAGCCCTAGACCAATATCACCATACGCCATTAATTTTACGAAACTGACTAAAATTCCCGCCAGAAAAATTTCTGCCATACACCACGATTTTAATTGGAATAAAATACGTGATAGCCAAATTTGTAGCTTTCTGGGCAATTGAATTGGCGTACAAAGCAGTAAAATTGCCACCATACAAAAAGCTGGCACAATTTGGACAAACAGTAAGAAAAATGCGCCTAATTCGACGTAATTTTCACTAAACATAACCGTTGGAATTTGCATCAATGTGATGTTGTTGGTGATACCAGCCACTTCCATACTCACGAAAGTGAACTGACTTGCCATTAGCAACATAAATAATGCGCTGATTGCTAGAGCAACAGGTTGATAAAAAGGCTGACGCCAACGTGCAATTAATACAGTATGACAACGAGGGCATGTTGCTTTTGTTCCTTGTACTAATTGAGGAACACTGACCACCAGATCGCACTGAGGACATAATATTTGCTCATGTTTATGTTCATGACGATGTTGTTGACCTGAGCACACAGCGACACCTCTTATTTAGAATAATCAATAAAAGAATATTTAATCCAGAAAGTAAAACGGGGCGCGATGCCCCGTTTTCGGTTGGCTATTCGCCATTTTGCATCAATTCTAGCTCTTGCCATCGGTCAAAAGCAGTTTCAAGCTCTTGTTCTTTATCTGCAAGTGCTTTTAAGACTTTTTCTGTCTCTTCATGAGGACGAGCAAAGAAATCCGCCCCACTCACTTCTTCTTGTAATGCACTTAATTGCGTTTCTAAACTTTCTAATTTAGCAGGTAGTTGCTCAAGCTCTCGCGCCAAATGATAACTTAACTTGTTAGTACGCGCGTTCTTTTTAGAGCTATCTTTCACTTTTGCTTCTTTTTCGGCTTTTTCTGGTACGTTGCGTGATTTTCTTGTTTCACTCTTTAATGAAACCGACTGTGCTCGTTGTTGCTGAGCATCGTAATATCCTCCAACGTAGCTGTTAATGACACCATCACCTTCAAAAATCCAACACTCAGTAACACTATTATCAACAAACTCACGGTCATGACTAACCAGTAAAACGGTGCCTTGGTAAGCATCAACCAATTCTTCTAATAACTCCAATGTTTCAACATCGAGGTCATTGGTTGGTTCATCAAGAATAAGCAAGTTACTTGGTTTTAAAAATAAGCGTGCCAGTAGTAGACGGTTTCTCTCCCCTCCTGAGAGGGCACGAACAGGCGTCATCGCACGTTTAGGAGGAAATAAAAAGTCTTGCAAATAACCAAGTACATGGCGAGGACGACCATTTACCATTACCTCTTGCTTACCTTCAGCAAGGTTATCCATTACTGTTTTATCAGGATCAAGTGTTGCACGGTGCTGATCAAAGTAAGCGACTTCAAGTTTAGTACCACAGTGCACTCGGCCACTGTCAGCTTTTAAATCACCTAACATCAGTTTTAATAATGTCGTTTTACCGCAACCATTTGGCCCCACCAGCGCAATTTTATCGCCACGTTGTACTTTGGCAGAAAAGTCACGAACTAACTTACGGGTTCCAATGCTATAATTAACATCTTCTAACTCGAATACGATTTTACCAGAACGAGTTGCTTCTTCGACTTGCATACGTGCACTGCCTAACACTTCACGGCGTTCACTACGTTCAACACGCAATGCTTTTAGAGCACGTACACGACCTTCGTTACGAGTACGTCGTGCTTTAATACCTTGGCGTATCCACGCTTCTTCTTGCGCTAATTTGCGATCAAACTCTGCATTTTGTTGCTCTTCAACGCGTAATGCTTCTTCTTTGCTTTCAAGATACTTATCGTAATTTCCCGGCCATGAAGAAAGTTTGCCTCGATCAAGATCGATAATACGCGTTGCCATATTTCGAATAAATGAACGGTCATGGGAAATAAACACGATACTTCCTTGGAAATCTTTTAAGAATTTCTCAAGCCAAAGGATCGTTTCAATATCAAGGTGGTTTGTTGGTTCATCTAAAAACAGCACTCTTGGTGCGCTAACTAATGCACGCCCTAATGCTGCTTTTCTTAACCAACCACCCGATAAAGAAGAAAGCTCAGCTTCACCATCTAAACCGAGTTTTTCTAACACTTCTGCAATTCGGCTATCAAGTAACCACAAGTTACGGCTATCGAGTACTTCTTGCAGCTCTGCCATTTTATTGAGATTTTTATCAGAAGGATCTGTCTCAATCAATTTAGAAATATGATGATAATCCGTTAGATATTTAGCATCTTCTTCAACACCTTCAGCAACAAAATCAAAGATAGTACCTTCAATATCTCTTGGCGGATCTTGCTGTAAGCGAGCAGTCACGAGATCTTGTTCATAAACAACTTGACCATCATCTAAAGGTTGCTCTTTAGATAACACTCTTAATAGCGTTGATTTTCCTGCACCATTGCGCCCAACTAAACAAACACGTTCATTTTCTTCAATAAATAAATCGGTGCTATCTAATAGAGGAGCATCACTGAAAGATAAATAAGCCCCAGTCAAACTAATTAACGGCATTGTAAATTATTCCTCACCAGCATGAGTTAACAGCCAGCAGTTGTGGATTTGGCGGTTACGCGCAAAGTCTTGTGATAATGTTTTCTGTGTTATCTCTTTTGCACGCAAGCCAATTTTTGCTAACTCTTCATGTTCCATTTTGAATCCACGTTTATTATTTGAGAACATAATTGTTCCACCTTTTCTCAACAAACGTTTTAGATGTTTCATTAGTTCAATGTGATCACGCTGTACATCAAAGGTATTTTCCATACGCTTTGAGTTAGAAAACGTAGGTGGATCGATAAAAATCACATCAAATTGTTCATTGCTTTGCATTAACCATTGTAAACAATCAGCCTGCATTAAACGATGTTGTCTACCTGATAGGCCATTCGCTTGGAAGTTTTTCTCAGCCCATTCAAGGTAGGTACGTGACATATCAACTGTTGTTGTGCTTTTTGCACCACCAATTCCTGCATGAACAGAAGCCGTACCCGTATAAGCAAAAAGATTTAAGAAATCTTTTCCTTTGCTCATTTCACCCAACATTTTTCGTGCAATACGGTGATCTAAGAACAATCCTGTATCGAGATAATCCGTAAGATTTACCCAGAATTTTGCACCAAACTCGTCAACTAAGAAAAAATCACCTTTTTCGGCCATTTTTTCATACTGTTGTTTACCTTTTTGGCGTTGGCGAGTTTTTAAAATCAGTTGATCAGAACGTAATGCCAATACTTCCATTGTTGCGCTAATTACATCGAATAAACGCTGACGGGCTTTGTGTTCATTAACAGTTTTAGGTGGCGCATACTCTTGAATAACCACTTTATCGCCATAACGGTCTACAGCAACATTATATTCAGGTAAATCAGCATCGTATAAGCGATAACATTCAATTTGCTGTTGTTTTGCCCATTTCGCGAGTTTTTTCTCATTTTTACGCAAACGGTTTGCAAAATCTTCTGCAAGCCCAGTGTTAATCGTTGATGGTGTATCAGAAAGTAAATAGTTTTTCTGTACACAATCAAGAGGACCATTTTTTGCTTTGAACTCACGCTCAGCACGTAATTGAATACAACTCAACAATTCAGGTGATGCACTAAATAGTGACAATCTCCAACCTGGGAAATGTGCTTTTATCGCTCTTCCTAATTGGCTATGTAATGCAATTAATGCTGGCTCACTTTCTAAACGCTCACCATAAGGTGGGTTACTGATAATTGTCCCTTTTATTTCTGTTGAGACTGGGTTTGTCAGTTTAGCTGCATCACCATGAGCAAACGTGATCAGTTCAGCAACATCTGCTCTACGGGCATTAGCTCTTGCCATATCCAACACACGTTTATCAACATCAAAACCATAGAAACGCGCAGTGGTATTCTTTTTACCTTCACGGAAACGGGCGAAAGCTTCATGAGTCACTTCTTTCCATAACGCTTCATCATGGCCTAACCAATGACGAAATCCCCAATGCACGCGATTTAATGCTGGAGCACAGTCTGTTGCCATCATGGCTGCTTCAATTAATAATGTACCCGAGCCACACATTGGATCGATTAATGGTGTGTCAAGTTTCCAGCCTGAACGCATAATGATCGCAGCAGCTAAATTTTCTTTTAAAGGCGCTTGACCCGTTAAGTCACGGTAGCCGCGTTGATGTAAACCATCACCACTTAAATCTAAAGATAGAGAGGCTTTTTCTTTATGAAGATGGATAGTTAAGCGGATATCAGGAGATTGTTTAGCGACATCTGGACGTTGTCCTATTTTACGTTGAAATGAGTCAACAATGGCATCTTTTGCTTTTAATGCACCATATTGGCTATTACGAATAATGTCATTCGTGCCGTTAAAATGGATAGCAAAGGTCTGATCAACAGTAAAAATCTCACTCCAATCAATTGCCTGCACGCCAAGATATAAGTCTAGATCACTGTAAACATTGAATTCATTTAACGGCAACATAATACGTGACGCTAAACGACTCCAAAGTAAAGACTGATACATGGTTTTATCATCAGCACGAAAATAAACACCGCCTTGAGTTATCTGGCAAGCCTGAGCACCAAGGTGTTCAAGTTCAGATTTTAATAGTTCTTCCAGACCTCGGCCTGTGCTGGCAAACAGAGAGCGCATAATATTGTTACCACCTAAAATAAAATTGTTGGGCATTATAGCTAATTGTATTACGTTGTCATAAAGTTACTGGCTATAAAAAATAATAATGTCTTTTTGGGAGCACCGATGATCAACGTTTCACGCCTTTATATACACCCAGTTAAATCGATGAAGGGAATTCGACTTTCTCATGCATTTGCTCGTGAGAGCGGATTCACGTTTGATCGTGATTTTATGATAACGACCCCTGAAGGGACTTTTATCACGGCACGAAAATTTCCCGTTTTGCTGTGTTTTATTCCCACGGTCATGGCAAATGGAATTTATATTCAAGCGCCTGATGGTGAAGGTATTGCTATCACTTATCAAGATTTTGAGACCACATTGCAACCGACAGAAGTTTGGGGCAACCATTTTACCGCGTATGTCGCACCAGATGAAATAAATCAGTGGTTCAGTCGTTATTTAAAAATGGATGTACAACTTCGTTGGACTGGCGAAAAATCGACACGTCGAGTGAAAAAAAACCCAGAAACCGCTGTTTCTTTCGCTGATGGTTACCCTTACTTATTAATTAATGAAGCCTCATTTCAATACTTACAACAACGTTGCCCCGCTTCAATTAATATTGAGCAGTTTCGAGGTAATATCCTCATAACAGGTGCAAAGCCTTTTGAAGAAGATACTTGGCAGACTATTCGTGTTGGCTCTGTTGTGATGGATCTGATGAAACCTTGTAGCCGTTGCATCATGACCACAATTAGTATTGATAAAGGCGTTAAACATCCTAACACAGAACCACTTGCAACACTGCAAACATTCCGTAGCGATGAAACAGGTGATGTCGACTTTGGTCAAAATATCATCATTCGCCAAACAGGCATTATTCGTGTGGGAGATACTGTTGAGGTATTAGCTTATAAAAAAGCAAAACAGTATCTTGTAACGACTCCTGTTGAAACACAATCAACACCTATTGTTGAAAACACACAAGAACAGACTGTCAGTATTGAATTTAACGGTGAGGTTTTCGAAGGTAATAACCAAGAAGTTCTGTTAGAACAGCTTGAAAATAATGGTTATACCATTCCTTATAGTTGCCGAGCAGGTCTTTGTGGCTCTTGTGTTATCCAATTAGATGAAGGGGATGTTAATGCATTAAAAGCCGGAGCAATTAAACGCTCAGGTAAAATTTTAGCTTGTAGCTGTGTGCCTAACGGTAATGTGAAACTTTCACTTAATAAAAAATAACACTTATCTTTATCACAAATTAAAAGAAGGTAATTTGCCCTTATCTTCTTTTTTATTTTAAATAAGACGGTTTATTTAATAAGAATTATCTTATTAGGAATTCAATGATAAATTATCAATAAGCTCATTTTATTTTTAGAAAAAGATTACAGAAAGAGAGTGATGAAGATTTGATTTGCAGGAGTATTGTTTAGGGGATATTTGTTTTTAGGATATTAAAAATAATGAGTGACGATAAAAAGAGTAAATCCTTTTAACTCTTTTTTTTAAATAACTTTCTCGTACAAAAATGATCCTGACTCTGGCTTTTTATGGTAATTGCTTAACCTATCATTCATAATTTTTATTGGGTCACAAAAATTAAGTGTTCTATCAAATAATGTTAACTGAGGTTGAGCTAATAAACATAAACAAGCTTGAGCCCCCACTTCAGTCACTAAAAAAAGAGCGGTTTCGTCTTCTTCTCTTAATGAAACTTCCACCACTTGAGACAAATAAGGGTTGATTTGATTATTGTTAACTTCAAAATACCAACTCTTAGGCATCAATGGTTTTAAAAAGCGATGGGCTATTAATGCATTTAACGCTAATTCAGCTCTTGACTCTGATGGCATATCAATTTGTCGAATTTGCTCATCGTATCCATAATAAAGAGCTGCATCATCGACGGTAAAAGATGCTGATTGTCGAGCACTTTCACTCAACATTTTGCTTGGAAAGCGAGAACGAAAAACCATACCATTTGCTAAATCAAGCATTAATTTTTGTTGCTCAACATCAAAATACCAACGCCAGCGATCATCGGGTTTTATTATCACTAATTAATCCCCCTTCGATTCATTTCCTGTTTTATTCTCTGATAAACAATCAAAATTAAATGACATAAATAAAATATTTAATATCACCTAACAAAAACAGGATTCATTTTACTATTAATTAAGCACAATCAGTGCAATTTAATAAAAAATAACCAACTAGGGGCAATATAAACGAGTTAGGGACAGAAGAAAAGCCCCTAACTCATTATTAAATGTATTTAGATATGATTAATTATAGATTTGATAAGTGCAGGACCTTGATAAATGAATCCTGAATAGATTTGAATAAGAGAAGCACCTGCATCCATTTTTTCTCTGGCTGCTGTTAATGAATCAATTCCACCAACACCAATAATAGGTAATGCACCTTTTAATTCTTCATTTAATTGGCGAATTATTTGTGTACTTTTTGATTGTACTGGGCGACCACTTAATCCCCCAGCTTCATTACAGTGATCTAATCCACTGACTAATGATTTATCTAATGTGGTATTTGTCGCAATAACACCATCAATATGATGACGAACTAAGCTATCTGCAACTTGAATTAATTCTTCATGCGTTAAATCAGGTGCAATTTTAACAGCAACAGGAACATATTTTTGATATTTACCCTGTAACTCTAATTGTTTATTTTTAATTGCAGATAATAAATCGTCTAATGCTTCACCATATTGCAGTGTACGCAAACCTGGGGTATTTGGTGATGAGATATTGATTGCGATATAACCCGCATAAGCATAGACTTTTTCCATGCAAATCAAATAATCATCTTTACCTTGCTCTACTGGGGTATCTTTATTTTTACCGATATTAATACCCAATACGCCACCATAACGAGATTGCTTTACATTTTCAATTAAGTTATCAACGCCAAGGTTATTAAATCCCATTCGATTAATTAAACCTTCGGCTTCCACTAAGCGGAATAAACGAGGTTTATCATTTCCCACTTGGGGACGTGGTGTCACTGTACCAACTTCAATAAAACCAAATCCCATCGCACCCAATGCATCTATACAATCACCGTTTTTATCAAGACCGGCAGCAAGACCAAGTGGATTTTTAAACGAGAGCCCCATACAAGAAACGGGTTTAGAAGGAAGTGACTGCTGAATAAGAAATTGAAATGGGGAATGAGATAAACGTTTTAACTGGCGGAAGGTAAAATCATGGGCACGTTCAGGATCTAGCCGAAACAATGCCTTCCTTACTAAGGAATAATACATACGATCTCCATTGAGAATATCGGGTATTAGGAATGATATGTCTACGACAATTTAAGCGTCGTGCATCATATAGATAAAAGCACGAAAAGTAAACGTTTCAATTTCATAATTCATCATAAAAAATCCCCAGACTATGCTGGGGATCTAGTTATCTTGCTAATTTCATATTATTTACTCACTCATAAAGTGATATGAAACGTAATATTAATCAGCTAATGCTTTAGTGATTTTCTCATAGAGATCACCTGATAAATTCTCAAGCTCTTTCAGTTTTAATAACTCTACACGCATTTTTTCTTGGCGTGTTGCATCATAACGTTTTAAACGAATAAACGGTTCAATAAGGCGTGAAGCAACTTGTGGATTACGGCTATTTAAATCAGTCAGAATTTCTGTCAATAACAGGTAACCAGAACCATCTTCAGCATGGAAAGCCACTGGATTATTATTCACAAATGCACCGATTAATGCACGAGTACGGTTAGGGTTTGCTAGTGTAAATGAGCGATGAGATAACAAACTACGAACTTTTTGTAACACATCTTTTGCTGGGCTCATGGCTTGTAAACTAAACCATTTGTCCATCACTAAACCATCTTGATGCCATTTATCATCGAACTCTTGTAATAATGTATCTTTACAAGGCAACTGCGCCATTACAGCAGCATTAAGTGCAGCAAGCGCGTCGGTCATGTTATCACTATTGTGATATTGCATATCAACAAGCTGATTACCCGTTTGCTCATTTTCAACCGCTAAATAAGCTAAACAAACATTTCGTAAATCGCGCTTTGCAATATCATCATGATTAACACGATAAGCACCGATATGCATTGAATGATAAACAGCAGAGAATTCATCTGCCATTTCAGTTGCTAAGGTTTTACGAATAAAACCAAGTGCTTTATGGATGGCAACAGGATCGATAATACTAAATAATTCACCCGCTTCGACATCTGTTGGTAACGTCAGAATAAGGGCAGCTAGTGCTGGATCGATATCTTTATCAAGTAATACTGCGCGGAAAGCATCAACGACCATTTCAGGCAGAATACATGTTTCACTCTTTTGAACTCGAGCAACATTTTCTTTTATATAGCGACCTAATAATGCTTGAGCTGCATCCCAACGTGAAAATGCATTACGAGCATATTTCATTAAGAATGAGAGTTGCTCATCCGTAAATGGGTAGTCAAGTTTTACAGGCGCAGAGAACTCTCGTAATAAAGATGGGATTGGCTGTTCTGGAACGTCATCAAATACAAATTGTTGTTCTTCACGAACGACATTCAATACATTAGAAATCGCCTGACCTTGTGAACGCAAAGGGATCACATTGCCTTTATGATCATACAATTCAATATCTAATGGAATATGTAGCGCTTGTTTTTCAGCTTGATCAGCTGTTGGTGGTGTCATTTGACTAACAGTTAAAGTGTATTGCTTTTTATTCACATCATAACTATCACGAACGGTCAGTTGTGGTGTACCTGATTGGCTATACCAACGACGGAATAAAGTGAGATCAACATTAGAAGCATCTTCCATCGCTTGAATAAAATCGTCACAGGTTGCAGCACTACCATCGTGACGATGAATATACATTTGAATGCCAGCTTGAAATTGCTCTTCACCTAACAAGGTGTGGATCATCCGGATCACTTCTGAACCTTTTTCATATACTGTTAAAGTATAGAAGTTGTTCATTTCGATCACACTATCAGGACGAATTGGATGTGCCATTGGGCTTGCATCTTCTGCAAACTGAGCGGTACGCATCACGCGTACATTATTGATACGGTTAACAGAGCGAGAGCCTAGGTCAGAGCTAAATTCTTGATCACGGAAAACGGTTAAACCTTCTTTTAAACTTAACTGGAACCAATCACGACAAGTAATGCGGTTACCTGTCCAGTTATGGAAATATTCATGACCAATAACTGACTCAATGCCTAAGTAATCTTTGTCAGTCGCCGTTTCACTTTTCGCTAGAACATATTTGGAGTTAAAAACATTCAGCCCTTTATTCTCCATTGCTCCCATATTAAAGAAATCAACAGCAACTATCATATAGATATCGAGATCGTATTCTAAATTAAAGCGAGATTGATCCCATGCCATCGCATTTTTCAATGATGTCATTGCCCAATCTGCACGATCTAAATTACCTTTATCAACAAAAAGCTCTAAAGCAACTTCACGACCGCTTTTGGTGATAAAAGTATCTCGTAATACATCAAAATCCCCCGCTACTAGCGCAAATAAATAGCTTGGTTTTGGATGTGGATCTTCCCATGTTACCCAATGACGACCATCATCCAGTTCACCTTGAGCAATACGGTTACCATTAGACAATAAATAAGGATATTGTTTTTTGTCTGCAGTGATTGTAGTGGTGTAACGAGCTAACACATCAGGTCTATCTAAATAATAAGTAATATGACGGAAGCCTTCAGCTTCACATTGTGTACACAATGCATCGCCAGAAACATACAACCCTTCTAATGCGGTGTTAGCCGATGGATTAATATTGTTAACAATTTTTAATGTAAATTGTGCTGGTAGTTGTTCAATGATGAGTTTGCCGTTTTCTTCTTTATAGTGTGTCCAAGCAACATCATTTACTGCAATTGATTTTAATGTTAATTCTTCACCATCTAACACTAATGCTGTTGCATCTGAGTTTAGACGTTTACATTGGCTTATCGCTGTAATCTGGGTATTTTCTTTATCTAAGATAAAATCAAGATGTAAATCGGTGATTGTGTAGTCAGGGGCACGATAATCTTTGCGAAATTTCGCGATTCTTTGTTGTGTCATAGAAAAAACCTTTTAGTTAACACGACTATTTAACGGTTATATTACCAAAGCTTACTCGTCAAAAATCTGTTTAGCCAGTCGAATATTCAATTGAAAACATTAAAAGTCAACAGAATGTTAATTATTTATTAATACATGTAATCAATTTATTTGGTAAATGATGCTAATATACTCCCAAATTATGTTTAACGTGGTAAACTCATCTAAGTTTTACAGCTTGTTTTTATGTCGCAGAGAAATATTGTTGAATAGTGACGCTTTGTCATCATATTCGGGTATACTCTCCAACCTTAACGATTTAGCTGACATAAAAACGCTCCGTGAGGATGCTTGACGCGCTATGATTTTAGACGCTACACCGATTATTACATCACTGTTGGATACCGATGCATACAAGCTCCACATGCAACAAGCGGTTTACCATCATTATAGTGATATTCCTGTCGTTGCTGAGTTCCGTTGTCGGAGTGATGAACGTCTAGGTGAATATGCAACAACCTTACGCCATCAAGTTAACATGATGGCAGACTTGTCATTGACGAATGAAGAATTTGACTATCTTCAGGGTCTCCCTTTTTTCAAAAATGACTATCTGCAATGGTTTAAGCATTTCCGCTTTAAGCCAGAACAAGTTCAGATTTCAACCACACCTGACAACCAACTTACCATAAAAATCACAGGCCCTTGGCGTGAAGTTATTTTATGGGAAGTCCCTTTGTTGGCTTTAGTGAGTGAAATTGTACATCGAGCTCGCTCTCCACAAATCACGCCTAATGATGCGGTTAATCAACTACGTAAATTAATTGATATCTTCTACCGTGATGCGGCTGAGCAACAGATTGACTTAGCTGATTTTAAACTGATGGATTTTGGTACTCGTCGCCGTTTTTCTTATGATGTGCAGTGCGCCATTGTGGGTGAGCTGAAAAATCATTTCCCTTATCTTATTGGTACAAGTAACTATCATTTAGCAGAACGTATGCAATTAGCCCCTGTGGGTACACAAGCTCATGAGTGGTTTCAGGCGCATCAGCAGATTAGCCCAGAGCTGGCCAATAGTCAGCGTGCAGCTTTACAATCTTGGTTAGATGAATACCCCGACCAATTAGGTATTGCATTAACAGACTGTATTACGATGGATGCTTTTTTGCGCGATTTTGATAAGGCCTTTGCAGAGAGTTATCAAGGTTTACGTCACGATTCTGGTGATCCTATTGAATGGGGTGAAAAAGCGATTGCGCATTATGAGAAACTGGGCATCGACCCAATGAGTAAAGTATTAGTCTTTTCTGATAGCCTCGATTTTCAAAAGGCATTAGTACTTTATAAACATTTCCATAAACGCATTCGTTTAATCTTTGGTATTGGTACTCGGCTAACTTGTAACATTCCTGAAATAACGCCTCTTAATATTGTGATTAAGCTGGTGGAGTGTAATGGTAAGCCTGTGGCTAAATTATCAGATAGTCCAGGCAAAACGATTTGCGAAGACGATGATTTTGTTGACAAGCTACGCAAAGCCTTTGATGTTCCACTTGTCAAACAAGCCTGTTAATTAGCTAAAAATCTTCATTAATAAAAGAAAGGGTAATAATTGCCCTTTCTTTTGCCATAACCCCTGTTTTTATCAATATTTCACCTGTTTTTATCAATTTATTTTATACAAAAGCTTTTTTCTTCTTTATTGACTCTTTAAACTAAAATTTCCTACTTGTTTCCTGCGCTATTGCAAGTAACATAGAAAAACTGTCCGACAGGGGCAGAATGAATTAACCAAACAATTATTTTAATTAAATGAAGAGAGATTTATTTATGATCGTTGCGCCTGTAGTCGACGTACTGCAAGGCCGTATCGCGGTTGGCGAAGACGTCACCGTTCGCGGTTGGGTACGTACAAGAAGAGATTCAAAAGCTGGTATCTCATTTCTTACCGTCTATGACGGTTCCTGCTTTAATCCAGTACAGGCCATCATTAATAATAATTTACCGAATTATCAAGATGAAGTGCTGCACTTAACCACAGGCTGTTCTGTGGAAGTCACCGGTAAAATTGTTGAATCTCCGGGCCAGGGACAGAACTTTGAAATTCATGCCACTCAGGTTGTTGTGGTAGGAATGGTCGATGATCCGGAAACTTATCCGATGGCCGCCAAACGTCATAGTATTGAGTACCTGCGTGAAGTTGCTCACCTTCGTCCTCGTACTAACTTAATTGGTGCAGTTGCTCGTGTTCGTCACACATTAGCACAAGCACTACATCGTTTCTTCGATGAACAAGGCTTCTTCTGGGTTTCTACGCCACTAATTACCGCGGCTGATACAGAAGGTGCTGGCGAGATGTTCCGTGTCTCTACACTTGATATGAACAATCTGCCTCGTACAGATAAAGGCGACGTTGATTTCAGTGAAGACTTTTTTGGTCGTGAAGCGTTTTTAACCGTATCAGGTCAATTAAATGGTGAGACTTACGCCTCTGCATTAAGCAAAGTGTATACTTTCGGCCCAACATTCCGTGCTGAAAACTCAAATACCAGTCGTCACCTTGCTGAATTTTGGATGGTTGAGCCTGAAGTGGCATTTGCTGATCTTAACGATATCGCAGCACTTGCTGAAAAAATGCTGAAATACACCTTTGCAGCCGTATTAGCAGAGCGTAAAGATGATATGGAATTCTTTGCACAACGTGTCGATAAAGACGCAATCACACGCTTAGAAAACTTTATCACCTCTGACTTTGCTCAAATTGATTATACCGATGCAGTTACTGTGCTTGAAAACTGTGGTGAGAAATTTGAAAACCCAGTTTATTGGGGTGTTGACCTCTCTTCTGAGCATGAGCGTTATCTCGCAGAGAAACACTTTAAAGCACCTGTTGTAGTGAAAAACTACCCGAAAGATATCAAAGCATTCTATATGCGTATGAATGAAGACGGTAAAACAGTTGCCGCAATGGATGTATTAGCACCAGGTATTGGTGAAATCATCGGTGGTTCTCAGCGTGAAGAGCGTTTAGATATGTTTGATAAACGTTTAGATGAAATGGGAATGAGCAAAGAAGACTACTGGTGGTATCGCGACCTGCGTCGCTATGGCACCGTACCTCATTCAGGTTTCGGTTTAGGCTTTGAACGTTTAGTTGCTTATGTGACCGGTGTCGCAAACGTTCGTGAAGTTATTCCGTTCCCACGTACACCAAGAAATGCAGATTTTTAATTTAGTGATTAATTAGTATTCAACTAAGAATTTGCACTGCTGTTTTATTGTACTCGTTTTACTTAAGTGAAGAAGCCAACCACAAGGTTGGCTTTTTTTATGCATGGCTGTTATTTGATTAAAAAGTTCCCCCAAATACATACTTTGAAATACATAGTTACAATTTGTTACACTTTTTTCGTTTTTGTAGCAAATTGGGGGTAGATAAAATTTTTTACCAATGGAACACTGTCACCCGACACAGACGACACTTAACTCTCATAAATAGTTCCATAAAAATTAAGAAACTATTTCTGGCAGTGGCAAAGGTGTCTGAATAACACCAATGAGGGTAATAATAATGATGAAGCGCAATCTTCTTGCAGTGGTAATCCCAGCTTTAATGTTTGCTGGTGCAGCAAACGCAGCTGAAATGTACAACAAAGACGGCAACAAAGTAGACATCTACGGTAAAGTTGACGTTCGTCATTACTTCGCAGATGCTGATACTAAAGGTGATCACGAAAGCGGTGATGCTTCTCGTGCTCGTATCGGTTTCAAAGGCGAAACTCAAATCAATAAAGATTTAGTTGGTTTTGGTCGTTTTGAATACGAAGTTAAAACTAATACTACTGAAGGCGAAAACAAAGCTAAAACTCGTTTCGCTTACGCTGGTTTTAAATTCGCTGACTACGGTTCACTAGACTACGGTCGTAACTACGGTGTAATTTACGACACCAACGCATGGACAGACGTTCTGCCTTTATGGGGCGGCGACTCTATGGCGCAAACTGACGTTTACATGACTAGCCGTACTACTGGCGTTTTAACTTACCGTAACACTGATATGTTCGGTTACGTTGATGGCCTGAACTTTGCTCTGCAATATCAAGGTAAAAACAACGAAAACACCAACAACAAACGTAAAGACAACGCTGAAGCAAACGGCGATGGTTTTGGTTTCTCTACAGCTTATAACTTAGGCTGGGGCGTAACACTGGGTGGTGGTTACTCAAGTTCTGCTCGTACTAACTGGCAAGAACATAAGAGCGATGCTACTGGTAAACGTGCAGAAGCATGGAACTTTGGTGGTAAATTCGAAGCAAACAACGTTTACTTAGCAGCGATGTACGGTGAAACTCGTAACATGAGCTACTACGGTGATGGTGCTATTGCTAACAAAACTCAAAACATTGAGTTAACTGCACAGTATGACTTTAAAGATTTAGGTCTGAAACCATCTTTAGGTTATGTTCAATCTAAAGGTAAAGATCTGAACGATGGCTTTGGTGGTCTGAAAGACAACAATCATGATTTAGTTAAATATATCTCTGTAGGTTCTTTCTACAAATTTAACAAAAATATGACTGCAGTTGTTGATTATAAAATCAACCTGTTAGACAAAAATGAATTCACTAAAGACGCTGGTATCGGTACTGACAACGTAGTTGGTTTAGGTCTGACTTATCAGTTCTAATTACCGCTTAGGTAATTAAACAGTCAAGTTAATTGATTTGAAAAGCAACACTTCGGTGTTGCTTTTTTATTTATACTGCTACTACCAATCTTAATCTCTTATTATTTATCTCGCTTTTTTCTTCTTATTCACAATGCTTTCTTTTTCTTTATTTTTGTATTTGCAGTGGATTTGTTTATTTATTCACTGAAAAATATCGCATTTTCTTTATTTTTAGTAACGTCAAAAAGTTTATCATACTAAACAATTATGTCTTTTTAGTGATTATTTTTACATGTTAATGTAATCACAGGACATTCACTTATTTACATCTTGTTTTGCTATTTATTCTCACTTAGTTCACAACTTCTTGTTAATTTTTCTACAAACAGTTGGCAAAAAGGCCTCATAGCGTTACTCTTGATACTCATATTTCGGCTTCGTTTTGAGCTTAGGGAACAATTACACTATGTTTGAGAAAATCATTGCTGCACCAGCCGATCCTATTCTAGGTTTAGCTGATAGTTTCCGTTCTGATCCTCGTGAAAACAAAATTAACTTAGGGATTGGTGTTTACAAGGATGAAACAGGTAAAACCCCTGTTTTAACCACTGTTAAGAAAGCAGAAAAATACCTGTTAGAAAACGAAACCACTAAAAATTACCTTCCTATTAGCGGTATCCCTGAATTTGGCAATGTGACCCAAGCACTTTTGTTTGGTGAACAACACCCTATTATCACTGAAAAACGCGCACGCACAGCACAAGCCCCTGGTGGTACAGGTGCTTTGCGTATTGCTGCTGATTTTATTGCTCAGCAAACCACTGCAAAACGCGTCTGGATAAGCAATCCAACTTGGCCTAACCATAATAATATTTTCCAAACTGCAGGTCTTGAGATCTGTAATTACGATTATTATGATGCTAAAAATCATGGGTTAGACTTTGATGGTATGTTAGCAAGCCTTGCTAAAGCGCAAGCAGGTGACGTTGTTTTATTCCATGGTTGCTGCCATAACCCAAGTGGTATTGATCCAACGGAAGAACAATGGCGTCAATTAGCTGAACTGTCAGCAGAAAAAGGCTGGTTGCCTGTTTTTGACTTTGCATATCAAGGTTTTGCTCGTGGTCTTGAAGAAGATGCACAAGGCTTACGCCTCTTTGCAGAAAAAAATCCTGAGCTTATTGTTGCCAGTTCATATTCTAAAAACTTTGGTCTTTACAATGAACGTGTAGGTGCATGTACCATTGTGACCAAAGATAGCGACACTGCTGAAAAAGCCTTTAGCCAAGCAAAAGCAATTATTCGTGCCAACTACTCAAACCCACCAGCACATGGTGCTTCAGTTGTAACAACTATTCTTTCTAACCCAGAGTTAAAAGAAGAATGGATTGAAGAGCTAACAACCATGCGCGAACGTATTCAGCGTATGCGTCAACTGTTAGTGACTACATTGCAAGAAAAAGGTGCTAAGCAAGACTTTAGCTTTATTATTGACCAAAATGGTATGTTCTCATTTAGTGGTTTAAATAAAGAGCAAGTTGAGCGTTTACGTGCTGAATACGGTATTTATATCGTAGGTTCAGGCCGTATTAACGTAGCGGGTTTAACTCTTGAGAATATGGTTCCACTATGTGAAGCCATTGTTGCTGTGCTCTAATTGACATCTAAAGCGTAATTAAGATAAATGCCACATTATTAAATATGTGGCATTTTTATTTACAACCAAAGAAATACAAATCTCATTTTTTACTGATAAAAAAGCGCTTTATAATAAAGCGCTTTTCTTTACTTACATATATTAATCAGTGCACGATTACCAGATTGGCATTTCATCTTGTAAAAACGGATTGTATTGACGCTCATGACCTAAATTAGACATAGGGCCATGTCCCGGAATAAACAGATAATCATCACCTAAAGGCAAAACTTTATTTTTGATTGATGCAATAAGATCAGCGTGGTTTCCCCGTGGAAAATCGGTACGACCAATACTTTCTTTGAATAACACATCTCCCATAGAGATAATTTTATTCTGATGATTCACAAAAATAATATGTCCCGGTGTATGACCAGGACAATGTAAAACAGATAACGAAATTGTTTTACCGATTGTTACGGTATCACCCTCATTTAACCAACTATCTGGTGTAAATGATTTTCCACAAGGAAAATTAAACATACGACACTGTTGTTCTAATTCTTCAAGTAGAAAACTATCATCTTTATGTGGCCCATAAACAGGAACATTAAAATGTTCAACAATTTGAGAAGTGCCTGCAATATGGTCAAAGTGTCCGTGTGTTAATAATACTTTGGTCAATGTTAATTGGCGTTCTTCTATTTCTGCAATTAACGTTTCAACATCACCACCAGGATCAATAATTGCCGCTTCCTTCGTTTCATCACACCAAATAAGGGTGCAATTTTGCATATAATTTGTCACAGGTACAATGTGATACATCATGAATCACTCCACTCTCTATTAACTAATTCTCAATAGGTTACCATGAGCGAACCGGTCCTGTATCAATATGCACAAAATTACTTCTTGGATAATATCCAACACCACCCGCTTTCATTCTTAATGCAACTTGACGAACTTTTGAAAGTTCTGTGCCTACTAAGCGAAAATCCATTGCTTGTCCGCGAGTATGGTAGCTTTTCTTAGCAACACCACTGCTGCTTTGGCGCAAATTATTATTAGTCACTAAAGAGCGATAACCTGAAATAAGTTCAACGGGTTTATTGTTATTCAGCATTACTTGCAGTAAATAGATTTGGTCAAACAGGGCGGGATCAATCGTTTTAATTTTATTTTGTCGGTAATCTCTAAACAGATGGTTTAGCTTTGCAAGTTCATGTTTATTATAACGTTTTCCATCAAAAAACTCGGCTTTAATAGTTTCACCAGTATTTAAATTATTAAAGCGAAGAATTTTTGGGCGAGGTGTTGCTAATGAAGCAAATGCATGAGAAGGCAATAAACCTAACCCCACAGCGGCCATACCGAGCCCCAGCCACTTACGGCGGTGTGAATCAATAATATCCATAGTATATGCACTCAACAAATTATTTCGGGAGGAAGAACCTTTATTATGACAATATTTTTCCTGAATTGTTTCTTATGGTTTGTATAGTATTGTAAATAACACTTCGTTTCAATTTATCAACATTTCAAATCTTATTAATTTAGTTATTTATACTAAAGACCCTTTTTATCATTCTAATTTTATTGGAAATTTAAAAAGTATTTTATAAATTATAATTTTTTCATACTTTTATTATAGAACATAGTTTTTTACATTTATCTTATTGATTAATATAAAAAATAAAGGATGGTTAATATATCCATCCTTTATTTGGCTTCTATTTATCTATATTACAAATATTTCTTAATATTCTCTAAATACGGTTCTGCATTTGAAATGCTTTTATCATAACCATAAATATCTGCACGATATTGAGGTGCATTTTCCTGTGCTACCCATGCGGTTTGATAATATAAATAAACTGGGATACGTTCAGGAATTGGGGCATATTGTGTTGAACCACGTTTTAATGCAGCATCAATTCTATCTTGTTTCCATCCTGCATCACCCAATAAAATTGAAGCAAGTTCAGAGGCTTTATTAACACGAATACAACCTGAACTGATTGCTCTCATGTTTTTTGAAAATAGCGAATGATTTGGAGTGTCATGCAGATATATCGCATCTGAATTTGGCATATTAAATTTATAACGACCTAATGAGTTTGTTGGCCCCGGAGCCTGCCAAATTCGGTAAGGGAAGTTATTCGCACTCACATTTTGCCAATCAATATCATAAGGATTAATTGGATAAGCATCATTCCCCCACCCTGAATAAATAGTATATCCCTTACGACTAAAGTAACTAGGGTCTGCTTTACCTCTAGGCACAATATCTTTACGCGTCATGCTTGTTGGCACATTCCAAGGTGGATTAACAACGACATTATTGAGTGCACTACTCATAATCGGTGTTTTTCTATCGGGGCGACCGACAATGACTTTTGAGTCAAGGATAAGTTCGTTATTGGCATAAAAATAGAGCGAGAAATCAGGAATATTAACCCAAATTCCAGTATCACCAATAGCTGGCGTCAAGCGAAGGCGCTGAATATTCAATGCCATAATGCTAGCGCGTTGTGCGGGTGTTATATTTAACCACGTTCGTGTTTGTCGCCCAATAATACCATCGGGCTCTAACCCATGAGCAGTTTGAAATAATTTAACAGCCGCAACTAAAGACGCATCATAATCGGTTGTCGCAATTTCCTGCTCATTCACTGCCAACTCAGGAATTAATTTTAAATTACGTAAAATCTGTCTAAGCGGTACAACTTCTTGTGATGATTGATTTGGCTTTAATGATGTCGTTCCTTTCATTTCTGGCCAAACAACGGAACTATGTAATTGCTTTCGCAATTCCTCTTTCATTAAAGCGTAATAAGGGTGAGATGGTGCATAAGAAATAACAAAGCTACCTAAAGTGTTATTTTGAATATTTTGTTGTAACTCAATCACTGAACTATCGGAAGGAGCAGATAATACTTGTGTTGCACTGCGATACAGTAAAGATGTGCCAGATTTATTTACTTGCTCAACAAAACTGATATAACCTAAAAAGGCATCTGATAAAATAATATCACGCCCTTCTTGAGTTAATTCAGGTGTTTCTAATTGTGTTAGCCATTGTCCAAACTGGGGCTGAATGCCTGAAATAGCGACTTCTGCTATTTGTTGCTGTAATTGTTGTACTATTTTTTCATCTTGCCAAATTAATGCCAGATTATTCGCTTGGTACATTTTCACAAGCTGAGTTAAATATGAAGGTTTATAACCTACAGGAAGCCATGATTGCAGTTTTGTTCTTACTGCTAACTCAGTCAATTGTGGGGCATCCATAACCACAATTGCAGGTGCTGGCATAGCTTCGTTATTCACAGGAACTAATACCGTGTTTTCTGTTTCGGGCGCAGATAAAGCCACCGACTCTGTTTCTGTAGCTATTGCATAATGCCCAGAAAGGAGTGTACCTATTACAGCTGAATATGCGATTGCTCTTTTGATTGGTTGATGCGCCATAAATCCTCTACCCTCATCCCTTATTATTATTTTGGTATCCTAGAATATTAGATGAGCTAGGCAAAGAGTTTTATAGGAATAAACTAATATTTTTAACGTTTTGTAAGTCCCTGATAGAAATTTAGTTTTATTTAATCAAAAAAAGACTATTTAGCTGTTTTTATATTCAAATATATTATTTAAATAAAGGTGCAATAAAAGAACAAAAAACAGACAATTTAGAAATAAGCTTTCAAGAAATAATAAAGAGTTGTGAAGAGATAAATAAAATAATTTTAATAGAAGATATTTTAAAATAGAAAAAGGCGCAGTTTCCTACGCCTTATAAATAGAGGTAAACAAAGGGGAAAAATTAATACTCTGAATTGATAACAACTTCTTCACCAAACTGACCTGCTTTTGGCAGTGGTTGGTAAGAAGAGTTAGCTGCACGCAGAATACGAATACCGCGGATATTCAGTTCATCTGCTGCTGCGATATCTGCATCAGCATCACCGTAGTAAATTTTCAGTTTGTGATCACGCATCCAGCTTACTTTGTTATTTGCACCAGGTTGGTCACCCGCAAAAATAACTGGCTGCATTTTATCAGCAGGAATGTTTAAGCCTTCTTGTACATATTTGGTCACAGTCTCAGTTTTAGTTTGAGTACGACCCGTAATGAAATAAACAGTGTCTCCACGTTTTAAGTGCATCTGAACAAGATCGATACCGACTTGTTTAGGCATACTGAATTTATCCCACTCGTTATTCATTTTTTCCCAGAATTCTTGGTTTTTCAGGTAGCTAAAATCGTTTGGAGAATATTCTAGTTTACCACGATAGAAACCTGGGCTTGAGAATAGAACGGTGTCATCGATATCAAAACCAACTGCCATGGGTGCTTGACCTGCAAGGCTTTTTTCAATATCTGCAACAGAAACCCAATGAATTGGTTGTTGTTGTGCAAGTTGTGCAACAGTAACACCTGGGCTAACAACTTCTGGCATATGAACTTTTGCCATTGCCGCGCCATTTAAACTTAACGCTAAAGCAATTGCACTAAAAGCTAACGTGACTTTACGCATTTTCTTTCCTTTAATTTTTATAGTAATCACATACAGATGCGATAATAAACATCACGATTACATTTAAATGAGATATGGCGCACGTTATACCATTTAAGATTTCATTTTTTTGTTAATTTACTTTCATTTTTTGATCTATGTAACACTTTAAAAGAATAAGGCGCTAAGAGCATAAGCCCGTAGCGCCTTCTATTTGCTGATTTGTAGCTGATACCCAAATAAAATTATTCTGTTATTTCAGCAACATTTGATGATGCAGTTTTATCATTTTCAGCCTGTTGACCAAAACCTTTTAACCCCACAACGTGAACATGTTCTGTACCATTGAACACTTTACGCACTAATTTATAGGTTGTTCCTTTTTCTGGACTGATATTTTCTGGCGCTGCAATGATTAACTGCATATCTAAACGATCACAAAGTTCGAATAACGTTGCTATCGATTTGGCATCCAAACGTGCAGCTTCATCGAGGAAGAGTAAACGACAAGGAGAAATATCTTTTCCTCTTAAACGTCGTGATTCTTCTTCCCAGCTTTGTACAACCATCACCAGAATTGACATCCCCGTACCAATCGCTTCACCGGTTGATAAAGCACCACTTTCCGCTTTTAACCAACCTTCTGGCCCACGATTAACCTCAACATCCATTTCTAGATAATTACGATAATCTAACAACTCTTCACCCACAGTTTGTGGCATACGTTGCCCAAAATCTACTTGTGGATTTAAACGTTGATAGAGCTTCGCCATCGCTTCTGAGAAGGTAAGGTTTTGGTTTTTAAATAAGTCTTGGTATTGATTATCTTCTTCTGATAATACATCCAATAACACTTGATGGCTTTCACGAATATTGACGTTAAGTCGAACACCTCGCACTTGGCCAAATGAAACCGCTTGTAAACCTTGGTTTAGCATGCGGATACGGTTTTGCTCTCGTTGGATAGTTTTGCGAATAATATTCGCAACACTTCGTGAGCTAATCGCTAATTTCTGTTCACGGCTTGTCAGTTCTTCCGTTAAGCGAGCAAGCTCAATTTCCATCTGTTCAATTGCATCAACTGGATCGTCAGTTTTAATGATATCTTGGCGAATACGCTCTCTTAAATGCTGATATACTGCAATAAAGAACTGAACTTTACGATCAGGATATTTCGCATCTTCTGAGCGACGTAACGCATCACGTAAATATTCATTATCTGCAACCGCTTGGCGTAAAGCACCTAACGCTTTATCCGACATTGAACGTAGTTCATCAGCTGAAAGGTAAGCAAAATCTCGTCGATGTAAACGGCGTTCCATACCATTTTCTTTCACCAATCGCATAACTGCGCACCAACTCGCTTTTGCACTCACAACATGATCACGAATTTGAATGTAGTCACGTTCAAGTTTACGAATTTTCTTAGTTAGGTTATCTCGCTCAGCTTCACTCAGTGCGATATCGCGCTCAAGTTGACTAATACGCGCGCGGTTTTCACTTACCGCTGAATAACGTTGATCGCGAAGCTCTTTAGCTCTTGCTTCTGCACCAATATCGATATGTATCCCCGTATCACGCATCTCTTGCTCAAGTTCTCTGAGCAATTCAGATTTAGTGTCGAAGGAGCTTTTTAATGAGGTGAGCACTTGATTAAATTGAGCACATTGTGCTTGTTGCTGACGATAAAGTTCTCTTGCCGTAGCGCGTTCTGTTTCTGCCATCTCTAAACGGTGACGTAGCTTCTCGTTTAGATCACTATTTTCACTAACAATTTCAACGGCATCACTATAACTAAAGTGTGGGCGACGCTGTACTACTTCCACCAGCAAGAAAGCCTGTTGCTGATAACGTTGCTGCTCTGCTTTTGCCTGCTCGTAATCTTGCGATAGTTGTTCATGTACTTGGGGATCACTTTGTAAGATAGAAGCAATCGGCTCTAATGCTGCTAATGCTTTTTCGTGACGCTGTAAGTGACGCATTGATTCTTCAGCGGCATACAGCTCTTCGCGTAACTCTTCAACGCGATCAATCAGTGTTTCATCCATCAAGATATTCACTTGAGGAATCAGTTTATTTAGAAGATTTAGCGATTCTTTAGCACGTGTATAATATTGACGCTGTTGCTGAGTATTCTCTTCGTATTGTGCTAATGCTCTTTCTAGCTCGTTACGTCGTTGGTTAAGCTGGCGAATATCTTCTTCAGGATCAGCCTCAAATGCGACAGAAATGTGTTGTCCGATAAACTGACTAAAGGCATGGTGAGCACGTTGGATCTTTTGTACATCAAAAGCTTGTGTTGCATAAAGTTCCGAAAGTTCATCACGCTGACGCGACAAAATTTCTAATTGATTTTCACGCGCTGCTCGACCAAATAGTGGGATTTCAGGGTAGCGAGAATAACGCCATTGTCTCTCTGAGCTCTTGATAAGAACCGCTTTATCCATCTCTTGTGCATTAAATACACTATCATCGAAAGATTGTGGATCGCCTTCGATAAAATAGAGATCTTCAGGGCAATCTTCTAATGTTTCTAATTGTTCCTGAACTTGAGATAAGTCTTGTACAACAATCGCATGGCGTGCTGGGCCATATAATGCAGAGAAATAAGGCGCATCGTCTAACGTAATATCATCATAAATTTCTGATAATAAAACACCATTAAAACGTTCGGCTAACGTAATTAATCGCCCATCTTCAGCACCACTTGGCTGACTTAAACGTTCAATTTGCGCTTCAATCTGTTGTTTGCGAGTTGCAGTTTCATCACGTAAAACCGTTGCTTCACGCTCTTTTTCAAGTAACTGTTGCATATATTCTGTTACTTGATGACCCGTATCAAAAGATTGACGAGTCTGCTCACATAATTGTGTTAACGCATCTTGTGCTGCAAGCCATGCTGGCGCTTGTTTTTTCAGCTTTTCAATTTGTTGTTTAAGTTGATCTAACTCTTGGCGCATCTGCATACGCTGTTCGCCAGATTCGTTAACGTAATCGCTAAGCTCTTCAATTTTTGCTTCTAATTCATCTTGAAGAATTAATAAATCATCAGGTTCTATCGGCTTACCATAATGCTTATTAAACTCTTCAAGTTGACGTTCTGCAGTATTTCGTTGATGTAAACGCTGTTCTAACTCAGCTAACTGCATACGAATAGGATGAACCCTATCCGCTTGGTGTCGATGCGAAGACCATTCACGCAATGCTGTTTTCGCCGCATCCCATGCATTTTGGCGTTCAATCTCACCGACAATCGAACTTATCAGTTTATAAGCTTGATCAAATTGCGTTTTAGCGGCTTCAGAAACATTGAGTTTCTGTTCCATAGAAAGCAAAGAGTGGGTAATGGTTTGAATTTTTGCTTGAATACGTTCAGCCCATTGTTCTGCATTCGTTTCATCTAGATCAGCAATACCACATTGTGCTTTTGCTCGCTCTAAAGCCTGCACTGCTTGACGATATTGAATTGCACGTGTTTGTTGTACATCTAAGGCTTGCTGATAATCTGCTAGCTGATTCTTCAGCTCATCAACTTCTTCTTCGGCTGACTCTACGCGAGCTTCAAGTTCTTCTTTCTTAGATGCTGCTTCTTCAACGACTTCGCTTTGTTCTTCTAAACGGAAAGTGATCTCTTCTACATCAGCAACATAACGGTCTATTTTTTCTTGTTGACGAACCGCATTTTGTACTAGGTTTAATCGATCACTTGCTGCTTGATAGTCTGCTTCAAGATCAGAAGAAAGCGCTTGTTGTTCTTCCAACTCTTTACCCATTTCAATAAAACGATATGCTTCGTTATTAATGGATTTACGCTGACTCCATAATTCACGGCGAACTTCTAAAGCTTCATCAAGATGAACGCGTCGCTCATTGGCATGACGCATATAGTCTGCTGCAACGTAAGACGTAGCTTCTGTGATTAGGTGTTTAAATAAATCACGATCGGATTGTGTAACGCGAATCGCTTCAAGTGTCATGCGATTTTCACGTAATGCGCCTTCCATATCTTGGAACGCTTTTCTAACTCCGCTATTTTCAGGCAATAAGTAATCACGTAAAGAACGAGTGATCGCACTTGAAATACCACCATATAACGAGGCTTCAATTAAACGATAGAATTTTGCGCGATCACTGGCTGAACGTAAACGTTTAGGAATAACACCCAAGTCAAACATTACGGCATGGAAATCAGTGATAGAATTAAATTGTCTGAAAACAACGCCTTCAATCGCTTCAACTTTCTCTTTTAACTCATTAAGGGGGAGTACTCGCGCTTGGCGATCTGCAACAGCTTGCGTCAGAATTTCTGTCGGGTTTTCCGCCATTGGCAACCCTTGGATCATAAAGGGTTTGATATCAACTTTTTTATCACGCCCTGCAATCTGCTGTAAACGGACACCGACCACAGCACGTAAGTGACGCGAGTTGATCACATCTAATACGGCATAACACACACCCGGACGCAGTTTCCCATATAACCCTTTATCACGAGATCCGCTTGTTGACCCAGCTTCTGTGGTATTACGAAAATGAAGTAAAGTTAGATCAGGGATCATAGCTGTGATAAATGCAGCCATAGTGGTTGATTTACCCGCACCATTACCACCTGATAACGTAGTCACTAATTCATCTAAATCAAAAGTACGAGCAAAGAACCCATTCCAGTTGATAAGTGTTAATGAGCGAAATTTTCCCCGTTCAATCATTTATTTTCTTCCTCCGCATCATCTTCACTGGATTGTAACTGCTCATCTTCATTTTCTTCATCGTTTAGTGCTTCTGAACCGCTTTCAAGCGCCATAGCTTCACCATCACGGATCATTCTCATTTGCGCTTCAATAGGATCATCACCACTGCGTACATCTGCCCCAAAACGGAAAACAGATTCAGTAATTGAAAAACGTTGCATATCATTTAATAGAAATGAAATCATGCCTAAACGACGTAAACGATTTAAAGAAGTCCTCATTTTTTCTTGTAATTTTTGCAAATCAAGATCAGAGCCCGTTGAGCGTTGATTCACTAAACGTAAAAGTTTGCTTTCATCTGCTAATGTTCTTAATTCATCGAACAGCTCTTGAACGGTGAATATCCCCTGATTCGCTAATCGTTCAGGGCTAAGATAGAGATAACAAAGTATTTTTCCCACCAGCATATCCATTTCAGAGAGGACTGAGCGTGGAATAAGCGTGGTTGAACGAGGTCGCAAATAGAAGAAGCCTTCTGGCGCTCGAATTAATTCAACGTTATAACGCGCATAAAAGTCTGATAACTCATCCTGAAAATCCATCAGAAAAGCATGATTATCCAAAGAATCTATACCAATATGTCGACCTGCACGTAACTGGCTATCCAGTTCAGGAAAAAGTGAGTTCGCTAATGCCTGCGCCAGTTTTGCTGGCATAAATTGTTCAGTATGTATCGATGACATGCGCTTGTACCTTAGCTCCATATTCGTTAATTTCTGACCATTTTGCAGGCAATCCTGCGAGCTCAGCTTTTGCTACACCTAATCGTACCGCCTGATCAATCACAATACGGGCAACATCAAAATGTTTCTGCTGCGGATAACGATTAAGGTATTCAACTAATACTGAACTGAGATCTAATGCTCTTTGCTCTAATTTGTAAGAAGCAAGCTCTTGTTCTACCCATTGCGCTATTTGTTCATTCACTTCGCTGAACATTTGATATTCAAGCTCTTCGGGTAACTCACCCGTGACTTCTTCATCACGTAGAACCAGTTCTTCATCACGCATATCAAACAGCCGATCAGCATTAGCGTAAGTTAATGCCCATGGGCTATCGAAATAGTTTTGTACGGATTGACGTAAACGGCGAGAGAAAATACGGTTTTTATCCATATCAATCGCTGTACGAATAAATTTATGGACATGTCTATCGTATCCAATCCATAAATCAATAGATTGCTGACCCCAACTAATAATGCGGTCTAACTTACTTTGAAGTTCAAACACTAATGTATCTATTTGCTCAACATGGCCTGTATTCATGTTTGCTTCTTGAATGCGTAGAAGATTAGCTTGAAGCTTGTCGCCAGCTGCTTCAAGCGTATCTTGTAGTTCTCTTAATGTACCCGATGTTTCAGATAGCAACTGTTCACAACTTGAAATAGCCGCTTGCCAATCTTGGTTTAATAGCGCAGCAATATCTTCTTTTACTGTATTTTGCTGCTCATCCATAATTCGCTGAGACAAATCAATACTATCGAAAATTTCCGCCACTGAATATTTTAGAGGTGCGAAAACATTACGATGCCAATGATATTCATCACCGCCGTCCTCAGCAGAGCTAGCAGCTGAATCAAGCTCACCTGCCACAATAGAAAGTTGCATAGATAAGCGCAATGATGAAAATTCACGTTGGCGAATATAGTAATCACTAATTCCAATACCCAACGGAGTTAAACGATATATTGCATTACCTTCTACCAACTCACTGGTAAAACGGTTAAAAAGTCGCTGCTTTACCATGTCATTAATGGCATTATTCGCGCGAACTTGTATTGATTCTGCGGGTTGTTCGAAGCCTTTGCACACTTCTCTAAAGGCATCAATTAACTCCCCTTCACTAATTTCGCCATCAAGGCGCTCGCTGTTTAATACAGCGACAGCCATCAGAAAAGCTAATCTTTCTGGTGGCAGTGAGATTGAAAAATCATTTTTTCTCGCCCAAGACACTAACTCAGGAACGGTCTGGGTAAAATCACTCATAGTACATCCTTAATTTACACGCTTTTGTGCCATGACATGAATGTAACGCCCCAGACTGATATAGGGCTCTTGCCGACAATATCGTTGCTCTAATGCAAGCAACGATGGAAAATCTTTATTTTGTAACTGACGACTTTGCAAATAATCATGGAAAACACGGACACCGGTTTTTCCTAATATTATCATTGAAAATTCAGTCAGCCATTGATAAACATCTTCAGGTTGCAATGGATTTTGAGGCGATAATGATTTTTTTCTTCTTCGAGGAATTTCAGGATTTGCCAGATGAAAATTCCCCAATATCGCATTTCTCATAACAATACCATTCGCATTGTAAAACATCAGCGATAAGATACCATTAGGTAACAACATATCGGTAAGAACATTTACGGCGTCTTTCTGATCCGTGATCCATTCCAATACTGCATGAAATAGAACTAAGTCAACCTTTTCATCTATATGCTCTTTAATCTCTTGAGCCGCACAACAAATAAACATCATGTTTTCAGCAACACCCTCTTCAATCGCTGCCTCTTGAGCACGATTGAGCATCTCTTGCGATAAATCACATAAGATAATTTGGTGTCCTAACTTAGCAAGCTGGCGAGAAAAATATCCTTCACCTCCACCTGCATCTAAAATACGTAAACTTCGATTAGGTAAGAGAGTCAATAATTGTTGTAAATCTTCCCAAATCACCGCTTGACGTATTTTACCCTTTGTTGTGCCATAGATATTGCGGGAGAATTTATCTGCAATATCGTCAAAATTACGATCTGACATTAAAACGCCTCATGATAACAACTTACTACTTGCGCTCTTTGCGTTCTGATAAATTCAAAAATATGAGACACTGTACATAAATAAAGACGACAATTTTACCAGTGTTCTATGATACTGACTGTTTTCTCTAAAGAAATAAGTCATGAATCAGACTATTCGCAAAGCGAAGTATAAATATAACGCTTATTAATGAAAAAATTAACGTTCAAACGTTTATCGTTTTATAAATAATTAAATGATTCTTTATTTCTATTGATGAAAACTTAGTAAAACGTTGTTGTGTTAGCTATTTTGACACAACGTCTTGGAATTCCCCTAGTTTTCACTAAGCTTTCGCTATCAATTGCATATATTTCACTCAATCTAGGATGATTTATGCTGTTCTTGCTCAAAAAATATGTTGCAGGCTTTCTGATGCCCTTGCCTTTGCTCTTATTAATCGCCTTTTTTGCATTAGCACTACTTTGGTTTACTCGTTGGCAAAAAACAGGAAAAAGCCTACTCACTGTTGTGCTTGTTCTGTTAACTATTTTAGGCATACAACCTGTTGCCGATACACTATTAATGCCAAGTGAAAAAGAGTATCAAGCTCGCTATGAATTACGAGAAAATTCGCAACAAGATGTGAACTACATTGTTGTTTTAGGTGGTGGATTTACTTATAACCCAGAATGGGCACCTAGCGCTAACCTTCTCAATAATAGCTTATTTCGTGTTGCAGAAGGTGTTCGGCTTTATTATCGCAATCCTAATGCAACACTGATTTTTACAGGTGGCGCAGGTGTTAATCAGATAAGTAGTGCAGAAGTTGCCGCACAAGTAGCACAATCTTTAGGTGTGCCTGCGAATAAAACTATTGCACTATCAACACCGAAAGATACTGAAGAAGAAGCCTATGAAGTTGATAAGCTAATTGGTAAACAACCTTTTCTCCTTGTCACTTCTGCCAACCATTTAGCGCGTGCTGAACGTTTCTTTTTAGCACGAAGAATGAATCCCATCGTTGCACCAGCTAACCAATTGGCTATTACTTCACCATTACATCCTTGGGAGAAATATTTTCCCTCTGCCACTTATTTTCAACACAGTGAACGTGCATGGTATGAATTTTTGGGATCAATTTGGCAATCAGTAAAACCCACAGGGCAACCTATAGAAATACCAGAAAATGCTCATTCTTCATCAGATAAAATGAATTCAGATAACTGATATAGTTTCTATACTGAACCTCAATAATAGAGGTTCAGTTTCCTCTCAATAACCAATTCATTGAATACTCAATATATCGCTATTATTAATATACTTTATATTCTATCACAAAGTTATAGTTATGTTACGGTTAGGTATATAGATAACTCATTAGAAACAATGTTATATATCATTAAATATGTTCTCCTAAGTACTACTTGCTAAATAAAGTGTTTTATTTAGTACAGTTAAATAACATTGCTATTTATTTCTTGAATAATTTCAAATATCTTCGATAATTAAAAATACTTGATTTTAATTACTAGGTAATTATACAGATTTTCTTTATTCATATAAAACATAACTACTTATTAGTTATAAATATTTGAATAAAGTAAAAGTACCTATATTAAGCAATCAGAGGTAACATGTTACTACAAACTATTTTATCAGCACTGGGGCCAATTATATTAGGACTTTTAGTTGGATGGCTCTCAGGTAAATATGGATTTATAAAAAGAGAATATTCACAAGCCTTTGCTGATTTTGTCGTTAAAATAGCACTACCATTCGCACTATTTCTAGCGGCAACACAAGCCTCTCCATCTATTTTCTATAACATAGATTATCTATTAGCCCTCGCATTAGGACTACTTATTTCTTATCTTATTGGTTTTTTAGGCGGCAAATTCTTTTTTAAACATGATAAAAAGAATTCAGCCATGCAAGCTTTGTCAGCCTCATTCCCAGATATGGCATATTGTGGACCACCTGTATTACTGGCTACGGTTGGTTCATCAGGTTTAATTGCAATGGTGATTGGTAATTTGATTTACACTATCATTATCCTACCTTTTACCATGATGATTATCAGTGGCACCAAGCAAGGAAAAGGGATCTTTCAATCATTGCTTAATGCCATCTCTCAGCCATTAGTTTTTCTGCCTATTTTTGGCGCTATTCTAGCTATTCTCGGTATTAAACTCCCAGAGATTTTGCAAAATTCAGTCAATGAAATAGGGAAAACTTCCGGTGGAGTTGCTTTATTTTTCTTAGGTTTGTTAATTTCAGGTATTAAGCTTAAAGTTAATACTGAAATTATCTTTAATGTGATAATAAAAAATATTGTGCAGGGTGCGTTAATTTTAGGTGTTGGGTTTGCTCTTGGGTTAGAAACTGAATTATTAAAAGCGGTATTTTTAATTGGCGTATTACCTACTGCAACAGCAGTGCCAGCTTTAGCCATTTCATATAAAACTTATACAGATATGGCAACAGGAACTGTATTATTAAGTACATTATGTTCATTATTTTCTATTATTGGCGGTATTGCTATTGTAGAAATGATGTAAATTTCCTAGGTACATTTACTTGGAAACATATTATTTATACTAATAATACGGATAAAAAATAAACAGCCCTATACTACCGGGCTGTTTATTTTTATAAATACTATAACTAAGGTGTATCTAATTTTAATATTTTAGCTGTTGATTCACGAATATTGCGACAAGCATCCGCATCTATTTTGAGGTCAATACCGTAAGTTGGAATAATCGTTTTAAGACGTTCTTCCCAACCATCATTTTCAAGCTGCTCTTTAAAACAAGACTTAATAATATTGATAGCAATAAATGCCGCTGTAGAAGCACCTGGTGATGCGCCTAATAATACTGAAAATGATTTATCTGCGCTGCTAATTAACTCAGTACCAAACTCTAATACACCATGATGCTTAGCTTCAGGTTTAATAATCTGAACACGCTGTCCAGCCACAGCCTCTTGCCAATCTTCATGCTGTGCCTGAGGATAGAACTGTTTGAGCATTTCAAATTGATGTGCCGAAGTTTGTAATACTTGACCAATTAAATATTCAGTCAATGACCAATTATCTTTTGCTACATCAAGCATCGGTTCTATATTACTTGGCCGGATTGATTCAAATAAATCTAAATAAGAACCCTGTTTTAAAAACTTACTCGAAAATCCAGCATAAGGGCCAAAGAGTAGAGAGCGTTTACCCGCAATAATACGAGTATCAAGATGTGGCACAGACATTGGTGGTGAGCCTACATCTGCTTTCCCATAAACTTTAGCATGATGACGACTACAGATTTTATCTTCATCACAGCGCAACCAAATACCACTAACAGGGAATCCACCATAGCCTTTACCTTCTGGAATACCTGATTTTTGCAACAAATCGATAGCGCGTCCCCCTGCACCAACGAATACATATTTTGCTGAAATAATATATTTATCATGAGTGGTAAGATCTTTGACTTCAATATTCCAACCACCCGAATTATTCCTTTTTATATCGATAACATCATGCTTATAGTGCAACTCAAAATTGTTTTGTAGGGAAAGTTGTTTAACTAAGAGATGTGTTAAGGCGCCATAGTCAACATCTGTACCTGTCGTCACGCGGGTGACGGCAAGTTGTTGATTCGGATCACGCCCTTCCATTATTAATGGCGCCCAATCTTCAATTTGTTTTTTATCTTCACTGTATTCCATATTTTCATAACAGTGATTAGTAGACATTTGGCGATAACGTTGATGAAGAAATTTAACGTTATCAGCCCCCCAAACAAAACTCATATGTGGGCAATCATGAATAAAATCTCGAGGATCAGTAATTTTGCCTTTTGTGACTAAATAAGACCATAATTGACGAGATAGATCGAATTCTGTGTTAACTTCTAATGCTTTACTAATATTAACAGTTCCATCTGAATTTGGTGGCGTGTAATTTAATTCACAGTTAGCAGCATGCCCTGTCCCCGCATTGTTCCAAGAATTAGAGCTCTCTTGACCACAATCATTTAATCTTTCGAACATGGCGATTTTTAAATTCGGTTCAAGCTCTTTAAGTAATGTACCGAGCGTCGCACTCATGATACCAGCGCCAATTAATGCGATATCAACCTGCTCACTAATAGGTTTATTCATAACAACTCCCAATTAGTTGGTTGTTTTATTAGGTTTAAAACATAATCCTGCGTCTTCTTTATAGACAACATAAGCACGACGCCAAGGCTCATTATCTAAAAGGCGCCATTTATGGCCAGTGCCACTATTATCTTGTGCTAATAACACATCACCTGGCCTAATAATGAAGGTTGAACCATCTTTTACTTCAAATTCTAATGTACCAGATAGTGTAATAACATAGCGAGGAACGGGGTCCTGATGCCAATCATAAGAACCTCCGGAAGTTGTTTCCCTAAACGATAATTCTGAAACATTGATAGGTAAACTTTCCCTATCGCCTTGTGAGCTATCTTTAAATTCAATGACACCTTCTTCAAATAACGAATTGCCATCTTCTCCAGTCCATAAACGAACACAACGGATCATATTTTCAAACTCCTTTAATAATTTTATACTTAAAATTACTTAAAATTTGATAATTATTTAGTATAGATAATATTCTTACTACTTACCCAAATTAGCATCATAATTAAATATTTCTTTTATTAAAAAAGTATAGCAGTAATTAAATTATATAATTGATTATTAGATCGAATATTCAATAGGTTGATTAAAAAAAACATAGTATTATTTACAAAGAATATTCCGATAATTTATTATATTTCTCCGTCATTCTTGAATATCTTAGTTTTTTATTCAACCGTTTTAACTCGTTATATAAATTGAGATTTTGCCACTCTGATGAAAAATTCTTTTTACTGAGACTCAAATCATCAATATTTTGAAACTGCGAATTCAGGAGTAAAAGAGGAAGATATCTGTTATCAAATGGTGAAATAACATCAATTATTACAATTATAAATCTAATTAAACGATAATTAATTCAATAATATTAAGTGGTTAAATTAATTTTAAAAAAATATAAAAACGACACTTAATAAAATAAGTGCCGCTAGATATTTGAGGTTTTAATATAATAATTAGAACTCTTGGTTCAGTGCACGATAAGCAGCTCTTGCTGCAATCAGATCATCTTGTGTATCAACACCTACACCTGGAACTTCTAATGCTTTTGCAACATGGATTTTTTCGCCATACCACAACACACGCAGTTGCTCTAACATTTCAATAGATTCTAATGGACTTGGTTCCCAAGTAATATATCGACGTATAAAGCCTGCACGATAAGCATAAATACCAATATGACGTAGATAATGCTCACCAATTTCATCATGTGATAAATTAAAACGGTCTCTTTCCCAAGGAATGGTTGCACGAGAAAAATAAAGTGCGAAACCTTTTGCATCCATCACAACTTTCACCGCATTAGGGTTAAAAGCTTCTTTTGAGTCAACAATAGGCACCGCTAATGTTGCCATTCCTACACCACAACTTGCTAAATTTTCAGCAACTTGAGTAATAATAGCGGGTGGAATAAGAGGCTCATCACCTTGTACGTTAACGATTATCTCATCATCTGCAAATTGATATTTTTCAATGACTTCAGCTAAACGTTCTGTACCTGAATGGTGATCTTCGCGAGTCATACACGCTTCCCCGCCCGCTTTTTCAACTGCTGCAACAACATCTAAATTATCAGTTGCAACAATGACACGGTTTGCACCAGAGCGTATAGCTTGTTCCATTACACGAACAATCATAGGTTTGCCATGAATATCCGCAAGGGGTTTACCCGGTAAACGAGTCGATGCATATCGACCAGGGATAATGACCGTGAACATGAAATTACTTTTCCTCTTCTAGTGACAATTCTCTTGCTTCATTCTCCAGAAGAACGGGGATATTGTCACGAACAGGATAAGCTAAATGATCAATTTTGCAGATAAGCTCTGAATTTTCTTTATCAAAGATAAGTTTGCCGTGGCAAACTGGACAAGCAATAATTTCGAGTAAGCGGTGATCCATTTTGTCCCTCTCAAGGGTTAATCATTTTATAGGGCAAAAGGATATCATAAGGAATGATCAGCGTTAATACTCAAAACCACTCGTTTAGTGATAATTCGAAAATAATTTTGGTTATTAATAAATTTATTATTTTCTCTTTTACTATAAGCAACAAAAAAGCCACATTAATGTGGCTTTTTATCGTTGAGTCTGCAACATCATTAATAAAGAATTACATTCAGCTTTTATTGATAATAATTTAACCTTTTTATTATCTTTATTGCATTCTAATTAACGAAATAACTCTTTTATATTACTTATTCAGCTCGCTGGTAAACTATTTCCGCTTACCTACCTAAAATAGGTATAAACGATAATTTAATCTCAATGCTAAACTATCGTTTTATCTACATCTTTAACAAGGCTAAGCCTTATTTAAAACCCGATAACATCAGCAGCTTCTAAACCTGCTGCAGTTCTAATAACAGAAAATTCAACGTCTTGACCTTCTGTTAATGCTTTGTTTTTTGTATTGGCAATCGCTTTTTTATTGACATAAACTTCTTGTTCAATATCTCTTGCAACAATAAGACCATAACCTTTGTTATTGTCGAACCATTTTACGCGACCCATTCTTAATTGTAATGTCATGATAGATAAACTCCTTTTGTTCTTCGTATAGTTTTTATTTTTCTATACTAATGCATCCTACTTTTTATTATGTCTTCTTATATAAAACCCCAATTAAATTCTGAACACATTAATTTAAGTAGTGCATTTTATTATTCAATATAAATGTTCAAAACCGTGATAGCTAAGCTTAATAAATATCATAAAGCTCAATAAATATTTACAGTATCAATATGACAAGAAAATGACATGCTGATATTTATTGTACACTGATAAAAAAGATAATCGAATATAGCGATAATTAGTCACCATCAAAAATGGTTTTCATCATTCGTTGTGTATAAAATTCGACGCTATTCGCTACACAAAATATTAACCCTACATCCAAGATCCACAAACTCTCCACACAAAGCTTTTGAGTAGATAAAGTAATGACGAGTTAAATTGAACTACGACAAAAGCGATATGCAACTATAGGTAGGTAATCTTTTATGTAACACTATCCTGATTTCCACTATAAATATCATTGTTTCAGATCAGATACAAGTTTTTTTCGAGCCGTAAATTAAATTGCTGACTTGTTTTAGCACAGATTGACTATTTAATTCAGCGCTAACCGGTAAATACCACCAATTATCTTGCGCAAAATGCTGGCATTTAACAGCGTCCTTTTCTGTCATAATAAGGGGTTCTAAATTAGGTGTTACGTCTTGTAATTCTTGGGCACTATAGTCACTATGATCACTAAATGCTTTTGTTGTGATTAACTCGACCCCTTTTTCATTTAAAGAGTTAAAAAATCGAGGTGGGTGACCAATTCCAGCAATAGCAACAGCCTTTTTAATTTGCTGAACTGGTTTCTTTTCTCTCGTTTTAAGATTCACAGCAATATCACCTTCTAGGGTCATGCTTATCTCGTTACCTTGACTTACCCCACCATTAACGATAATTGCATCTACTGACTTTAAGCGTCCTGCACGCTCTCGCATAGGGCCTGCTGGTAACCACCAACCATTACCAAACCGACGCAGACCATCAATAACAACGATTTCATAATCACGCTGTAGTGCATAATGCTGTAAGCCATCATCAGTGATAATTACATCAAGTTCATGCTGTGCTAATAACGCTTTTACTGCATCTCGTCGATTAGGAGCAACTGCAACGGGAACACCTGTTCGATGATGAATCAATACAGGTTCATCACCTGCCATGGCAGGTGATGTATTGGATGTCAAAAGTAATGGATAATGGTCTGATTTCCCGCCATAACCACGAGATACAACACCTGGCTTAAATCCCTGCTGTATTAATTGCTCAACAAGCCATATCACAATGGGTGTTTTGCCATTCCCACCCGCGGTTAAATTACCAACAATAACAACAGGAACAGGAGCTTTCCATGATGCTAACCACCCTTTCTGATATGCAAAACGCCTTAACAGCGTGATCACACCATACAACCATGAGAATGGAAGCAATAGGATATAAAACCAAGATTTACCAGACCAAATCCGTTCAATCATTTGCCAAATTGCATCCTATGAAGTTGTGCATAGATACCTTTTTTCTCAATCAGATCAAGGTGTGCGCCACGTTCAATAATTTCACCATCTTCAATAACTAATATTTCATCCGCTTTTTCAATAGTTGATAAACGGTGAGCAATGACTAAAGAGGTTCTATTTCTCTGCAATTCATCAAGTGCTGACTGGATAGCTCGTTCTGATTCTGTATCTAGCGCCGATGTCGCTTCATCAAGAATAAGAATTGGTGAATCTCGTAATAACGCTCTTGCAATTGCAATACGCTGGCGTTGTCCACCTGAAAGTAACACACCGTTTTCACCAATTTCAGTATCTAAGCCTTTATCCATTTTTTGGATAAAATCCATCGCATGTGCCATTTTCGCCGCTTTTTCAATATCTTCACGGGTATACTGATCTTCACAAGCATAGACGATATTGTTTGCCACAGTTTCATTAAAAAGATGCACATTTTGAGAAACCAGTGCAACTTGGTTACGTAAAGATTTCAATGTGTATTCACGAATATCATGGCCATTAATCAATATCTCACCTTCATTAATGTCATAAAAACGAGTGAGCAGATTTGCAATCGTAGACTTACCTGACCCTGAACGCCCAACTAATGCAACAGTTTTCCCTGCTGGAATAGTAAATGATATGTTTTTCAGTGCTGGCGTATCTTTTGTGACATATTGGAAAGTTACATTACGAAACTCAATATCACCAGTTGGTTTTTTCAGTTCAAGCTTACCAGTGTCTTTTTCTTGCTCCATATCGAGAATAGCAAATAGTGTTTGACAAGCAGCCATACCACGCTGGAATTGAGCATTCACATTAGTCAGTGATTTCAACGGGCGCATTAATGCAACCATTGAGGAAAAGACAACAGTGATTGTACCCGCTGTTAATGTTTCCATAATGTCAGGGAAACTTGCTGCATACAGGACAAAAGCTAATGCAAAAGAAGCAATTAATTGAATAATAGGATCTGAAATTGACGATGCGACAACCATACGCATACCTTGGCGACGAATATGATTACTCACATGATTAAAGCGCTTATTTTCAACTTCTTGACCATTAAAAATCAGTACTTCTTTATGTCCTTTTAGCATTTGTTCTGCGCTAGTTGTCACTTGCCCCATGCTATTTTGGATTCGTTTACTTATGGTTCTAAAACGAGTCGATACCAAACGGATAACAACTGCTACAATAGGCGCGATAACAATAAGGATCAGAGATAATTGCCAGCTATAGTAAAACATCAAGCCAAAGAGCCCGATAATGTAAGCACCTTCACGAACAACTGTAATTAATGCACCTGATGATGAAGAAGCAACTTGCTCTGAATCATATGTAATACGAGAAAGCAAAGTTCCTGTTGATTGCTGATCAAAAAAACTCACCGGCATTCCCATAATATGAGAAAACAGTCGGCGACGCATATTCATTACCACTTTCCCAGATACCCAAGAAAGGCAGTAACTTGAAATAAAGTTAGATATACCACGCAGAACTATCAGTCCAATAACAGCAATCGGCATCCATTTTAATACGTCATTACTTGCTTTACCAAAACCTTCATCAAGCAGTGGTTTTAATAAAGAAATCATAAATGCATCCACACCTGCATTGACGATTAATGCAATTGCTGCAGCGATCAAACCCGCTTTGAAAATCCGAATCATCGGCCATAAGCGGCGGAATGTTTGCCACGTTGATAGGTCTATATCATTCATATATATTACCAAACTTTTAATAATTAGCCGGCCATTCTACTCGGGAAACGTCAAAACACCAAACCACTGATGATACCAGCGAGGTAAAATATCTCGTCTATAGGTAAATACATCAATATTATCTTGATTAAACTCGATCGAAATCTGCCCACTAATAGAGGTTGTTAGCCAATTAATCGCTTCTTTTTTATAACGAAGATGTACTTTATCAGAAGGTAAACGCCAAAGGCTATAACGAGCAGCAGAAACGAGTGCAAATTTGGGCGACACTGTTTGAATAAACGCCAATGTGGACGATGTTTGGCTACCATGATGAGGAACCTGTAAAACATCGGCTTTCAGTTGATCTTTTTTTACTCTTACCAATTGAGCTTCAGCTTCTTTCTCTATATCTCCTGTCAAAAGAATAGTGTGTTTACCATCACTTACATTGATCACACATGATTGATTATTTTTAGGTGAAAGAACTTTATTGGGTGGCCATAATGCATCAAATTGAAGTCCTTTCCACTGCCATGATTCATTGCTTAAGCAAGCTAAATGAGAAGGAGCGTCAAAACTACTACGAATGCTTAAGTGAGGATAAGCTTTTATTATATCTTTAATTCCCCCTGTATGATCGAGATGATCATGACTAATTATCAATGCTACTGGATTAAGCCGATGATATTTTAAATAAGGAATAATGACACTTTTTGCAATTGAACCACCACTTTTCCAGCGTATTCCGGTGTCATAAATAATCGCTTCTCTATCTTTTTCAAGAATAATAGCTAAACCATGGCCAACATCTAACATAGATATACGCCATTGATAACGTGAGAAAGTTGTGAATTCGCAATATAAAAGAATACCAACAGCAATAAGTAAAATAAAATGATGACGCCACCATGACATTTTTATAATTACAATAATACCAATACCTGAAAACCCCAATAAAAAAGGAACAGTACCACTATATTGCCAATAAGGTAAAAATAAAGGAGCACACCAAAAAGCAAGATTAATAGAAAGATCAACCCAGTGCCAAATTATTGGTTGTAAAAATGAAGAAAAGGATGTCAATAATCCAAACATTATTAACGGTACAGTAATAAATGAAATAATAGGAACTGCCCATAAATTAACAATAAAACTAAAAAAATTAGCACCACCAAATAAATAGAATTGAAAAGGTAATAAAATAATTAATAATCCAAATTGTAAGTGAATTAACCTTAAAAGAAACCACCGTTTTTGATGATTATATTTGGCTTTTAATGGGTACATCCAATACCAAAAAATAATGGCAAATACAGCAGAAAATGAAAGCCAAAAACTGGCGGAAAGAATAGAAAGAGGCTCAAAAATCAAAATGAGTGCAGCACTCCAAAGTGCCCATTGCCAAGGTAAAAATAATCGGCTCCCCCAATGTAACATCACCCAAACGGTTAATCCTATAACAGCTCTTGTTGCCGGTATTCCCCAACCTGATAATGCAGCATAGAAAACACCACATAGCCAAGCCATAACTAATGGAAACTGTGGATTAATCCATCTGATAGGGAAAAGAAATTGAATACCTCTTGCAATACCCCAACCAGCAAAGGCAGCTAAACCTATATGCAAACCCGATATCACAATTAAATGAGCGACCCCTGTTTTCATATAGAGATCTTTTTTCTCTGGTTCAATATATCGTTTATCACCTAAGACTAAAGCAATAATTTCACCTTTATTTTTTGTTGTTTGCCAATAAGCTGAGATTGTCTCAATAAGCTGAGTACGCAGTGATATATCATCTCGGATAAACTTCGCTGACATCACTTTACCAGTTAATGTTTCTTTCATAGAAACAGCATATTTTTGGTTATCAAATCCACCTTCATTTAAATAGCTATGCACAGCTCTGAATTGAATTTTAAACTTCCAATGTTGCCCTACCGCTATATTTTTAGGCGGATTTCGCCAATACACGTTAGCATAAATAGATGATGAAAAGAGTGTTTTTTTCGTCATAGGTATTTTGATAACAATATTACCATCTGTTAATTGGCGATACTCTATCACTTTGGTTTCGATTGCTGCCACATTATCAGCAAATTGTTCCGTTCTCGTCATTAAGGATGACGCTGCCATATTTGAATAAACCCAGAAAAATAGAAATATTGCTAAAAATCGGAATAAAGCAAAAGGAACAAGTAATAGAAATAGTGCAACAAGAATAATAATGTAATAAATAGTCTGGCTAAAAAGTGAATGTTGAATTAATAACGGTAAGCAGCCTAATATCATCGCCAAAGCAATATTATCTAAAGTTAACGTTGTGAAATAGAGTTTTTGAAAATAGATTGAATGAAAGTACCTCCGTTTTATTGATGCCACCTCTAAACCAAAAAAACTTATCATTCGATTCAATAAAATCATTTCCAGCATCCTTACTTTCAATCATTCTTTAAATATCATGATATTACCATTTGATTAAAGAAAGGATTTTAGGCTATTTTTTAGTAATGCTTTATAAAAAGAAAAAGCTCCCTTGTTACATACAATAAATTTTGAGAAGAAACTCATAAAAAGTAAAACAACTAAGTGATATCGATAATTAAGTAGAGAAATTAAAACTGAAATAAAATACAGTAATAGAAAAGAAAGATGCGAGTAAGATAAAGTAAATAGAACGAATCGATTAATTCAGGATTAGAAATAGAAGAAGATTAGGGAGTAAAAAACACATTAAAAGCTATAATAATTACTAATAAAAAACGGCACCTAAGCGCCGTTTTGAGAAAGTTAACTAACATCGTGCCATTTCGACAGGAGTTATTATTCCGTATAAATATTTACACGGTCACGTAACTCTTTACCTGGCTTAAAGTGTGGAACGTATTTGCCTTCCAGATCTACTTTATCACCAGTCTTCGGGTTACGACCCGTACGCGGCGCACGGTAGTGTAGAGAAAAACTGCCGAATCCGCGGACTTCGATACGCTCACCATCAGCTAAAGTATCAGCCATATGATCAAGCATTTCTTTTACAGCTTCTTCAACCGTCTTAGCCGAAAGATGAGATTGTAGGCCTGCAAGTCTTTCGATTAACTCAGACTTGGTCATATTACCTCCCTAAACTACCGATAAATAGGCAACGATTAACGTTGCCTCGTTAATAACTTAAATTATTCGCCTTTAGCTGCTTTGAAAGCTTCAGCCATAGCGTTGTTTGAAAAACCAACTTCTTCTTTATTGTTTACAGAAGCGATAGCGTCTTTCTCGTCTGCTTCGTCTTTAGCTCGAACAGATAAGTTGATAACGCGGTTTTTACGGTCAACGCCAGTGTATTTAGCTTCTACAGCTTCGCCAACATTCAGAACCAGAGTTGCATCTTCAACGCGGTCACGTGAAGCTTCTGAAGCACGCAGGTAACCTTCAACACCGTCAGCTAATTCTACAGTTGCGCCTTTAGCGTCAACAGCAGTTACTTTACCAGAAACAATAGCACCTTTTTTGTGAGCAGACAGGTAATTATTGAATGGATCTTCTGATAATTGTTTAACGCCCAGTGAGATACGCTCACGCTCAGCATCAACTTGCAGAACTACAGCAGCGATTTCGTCGCCTTTTTTGTATTCACGAACAGCTTCTTCACCTGCAACATTCCAAGAAATGTCAGATAAATGAACCAGACCGTCAATACCGCCGTCTAAACCGATGAAGATACCGAAGTCAGTGATAGACTTGATTTTACCTTCAACACGGTCGTTCTTGTTATGAGTTTCTGCGAACTGCTGCCATGGGTTAGATTTACACTGTTTTAGACCCAGTGAAATACGACGACGTTCTTCATCGATGTCAAGAACCATAACTTCAACAACATCACCAACATTAACAACTTTAGATGGGTGAATGTTTTTGTTAGTCCAATCCATTTCAGAAACGTGTACCAGACCTTCAACGCCTTCTTCGATTTCTACGAAGCAACCGTAATCAGTCAGGTTAGTTACACGACCAGTCAGTTTAGTACCTTCTGGATAACGTTTAGCGATAGCTACCCATGGATCTTCGCCCAGTTGTTTCAGACCTAATGATACGCGAGTACGTTCACGGTCGAATTTCAGGACTTTAACAGTGATTTCGTCGCCAACATTGACAATTTCGCTTGGGTGTTTAACACGTTTCCAAGCCATATCAGTGATGTGCAGTAAACCGTCAACACCGCCCAGATCAACGAATGCACCGTAGTCAGTAAGGTTCTTAACGATACCTTTAACTTCCATGCCTTCTTGCAGGTTTTCTAATAACTGATCGCGTTCTGCGCTGTTTTCAGATTCGATAACCGCACGACGAGACACAACAACGTTGTTACGTTTTTGGTCTAATTTGATGACTTTGAACTCAAGCTCTTTGTTTTCCAGATGAGTTGTATCGCGAACTGGGCGAACGTCTACCAGTGAACCTGGTAAGAACGCACGAATGCCGTTCAGTTCAACAGTGAAACCACCTTTAACTTTACCGTTGATGATACCAACAACAGTTTCGTTTTCTTCGTAAGCTTTTTCCAGCATCAGCCACGCTTCGTGACGTTTAGCTTTTTCACGAGACAGAACGGTTTCACCGAAGCCATCTTCAACCGCGTCCAGAGCAACATCAATTTCGTCGCCCACTTGGATTTCTAATTCGCCTTGAGCGTTTTTAAATTGTTCTACAGGAATAGCAGATTCTGATTTAAGACCTGCATCAACCAGAACAACGTCTTTATCGATAGCAACTACAACGCCACGAACGATAGCGCCAGGACGAGTTTCGATTGTTTTTAGGGATTCTTCAAAGAGTTGAGCAAAAGATTCTGTCATGTTAATGATCTTCAAGTAAATTTAATTAACGTCCATTTAGCATCCGGCCGAATGGGGTTGTTTCACATACCTCGTTACATCCTTTGTGACAAGGTCATCGGGCATTGTTGTGTTTTCATTAACACGTCAACCCGATTTTGATAATTACCTAGTATAAACGAAATAAAAATTAATTACGCTGATAATTGCAGATTTTTTTTAGCATAAGTTAACGATTTTTCAATAACTTCGTCGATAGACAAACTTGTAGAATCGAGAATTAATGCGTCTTTCGCTGCAACAAGTGGCGCAACTGCGCGATTCCGATCACGGTGATCGCGTTCTTTTATCTCGGATAAAAGGCGTTCAAAGTTAACATTAAAGCCTTTTTCCTGCAACTGTAACATGCGACGACGTGCTCGTTCCTCTGCGCTGGCTTCAAGAAAAATTTTCACTTGAGCATCAGGGAAAACTATCGTTCCCATATCTCGCCCATCGGCAATAAGACCAGGTTCTGTACGAAATGCTCGCTGACGACGCAATAATGCTTCTCTTACACGAGGAAACGTTGCTGCTTGTGAGGCCGTGTTCCCAACTGTTTCCGTACGAATTTCATTCGACACGTCTTCACCTTCGAGAATAACACTTAAACCCTTCTCACTAGGAACAAAACGTACATCTAAATTTGCTGCTAGAGGTACTAATGCATCTTCAGAAGTAATATCAACATGGTGGTGTAAAGCAGCTAATGCCAACACTCGATAAATAGCACCAGAGTCAAGTAAGTGCCAGCCAAATGCTTTTGCTAATGCTTGGCATAATGTTCCTTTACCTGCTCCGCTAGGCCCATCAACAGTTATAACAGGGACGATAACCGCCATGAGTTTCTCCTTTTCATGGGCACTGTGTTTCTGTGTTTAATGCTTTTATTGCATTGATATAATAGACATTGTATTCAAACAGAGAAAAACAGTATTAATGTATACGCGACATTATACGCATACAATGTATAGGAAGAAACAAGCAGATAAGCGCTAAAGAGTCTTATTTAATATTATTTTTTCGAGATGGCGATTTTTTTAGAAAAATTAGTTTAATTACAATAAAAATCGGCCATATTATTCTTCAAAAAGTCCAATACGGCCGATTTAACTGATTTAATTTTGACTCATTTTAATTAATGATTTTCACATTAATTATTACAATGAGAAAGTGTTTCTAACTTCTCAAAATAATCAGGAAAGGTTTTTGCGGTACAACCCGGATCAAGAATAGTGATTGGCGTATCTGAAAGTGCCACCAGCGAAAAACACATCGCAATGCGGTGATCATTATAAGTTTCGATATCCGCAGTTGTTAACTGTTTTGGTGGTATTACTTTTAAGTAGTCGTGCCCTTCTTCAACAATCGCACCCACTTTTTGTAACTCTGCTGCCATTGCTGCTAATCGATCAGTTTCTTTTACGCGCCAATTATAAATATTGCGGATAACGGTTTCACCTTCAGCAAAAAGTGCCGTGGTAGCAATGGTCATTGCTGCATCAGGGATAGTGTTCATATCCATATCAATGCCTTTTAATATTCCACGTTCACACTCAATATAGTCATCCCCCCAACGCACTTTTGCCCCCATTTTTTCAAGTACAGAAGCAAAATGAATGTCCCCTTGTAAGCTATTTTTACCGATACCTGTAACGCGTACAGTACCACCTTTAATGGCAGCAGCAGCTAAAAAATAAGAAGCAGATGAAGCATCACCTTCTACAAGGTATTTTTCTGGAGATTGATATTGCTGACCACCTTTTATAACAAAGCGTTGGTAGTCTTGGTTTTCAATTTTCCCACCAAAAGTATTGATTAACGCTAAGGTAATATCGATGTACGGTTTAGATACTAACTCACCTTTAATTGTAATCGTTGTATCTTGCTCAGCTAATGGAGCGGTCATTAATAAGGCGGTCAAAAATTGGCTTGAAACACTGCCATCGACTTCTACATTTCCACCTTTAAAACCGCCACGTAAACGAATAGGTGGATAGTCCGTTTGTTCAAGATAATCGATACTCGCGCCACCTTGGCGTAAAGCGTCAACTAAATGCCCAATTGGACGTTCTTTCATTCGTGGTTCACCCGTCAATATAATATCATGCGAGCCTAAACTTAATGCGGCTGCCAATGGACGCATTGCTGTACCTGCATTACCTAAAAAGAGCTCTAATGGTGAATATGTTTTAAATTCCCCTCCTAGCCCTTCAATATCACATACCGTATTGTTATTTGATAATTGATACTGCACACCTAATGTTTTTAATGCATTTAGCATATGACGAATATCATCACTATCTAATAGGTTAGTTAAACGTGTATTACCTTTAGCTAAAGCGGCTAATAATAACGCACGATTAGAGACACTTTTTGAACCTGGTAAATTAATAGTGCCTTCAATATGAGCAATAGGCTGTAATGTTAACGATTCCATAAACAGGTAAGAACTCCGATAAACAAATAAAATATAATGGGATGCTGTTTAATCAAAAATAAGAAAACGACTTAGGTACTTATTGTTTTTATTTATTTTTTAGTACTGGGACAATTTGATTGTCATTATCAACATCTTTGGATAAAAGGAAACCCACTTTCACATAGGTTTCCTAAACATATAATGTATGAATTATGCGTGGCGACGTTCAAAATCAGCCATAAAATCAACTAATGTTTGAACACCAGCTAATGGCATTGCGTTATAAATTGATGCACGCATACCTCCTGATACACGGTGGCCTTTTAATGCGACTAACCCTTGAGCTTCGGCCTCTTTTAAGAAGACTGAATCTAATTCAGGGGAAGACATTTGGAAAGGTACATTCATTAGTGAACGATTTTCTGTAGCAATACGATTGATATAGAAATCACTATTATCAATTGCGCTATAAAGAAGCGTCGCTTTTTCATAGTTACGTTTTGCCATTTCTTGCAAGCCACCTTGCTCTTTTAGCCATTTAAAGACCATGCCTGATAAATACCAAGCAAAGGTAGGTGGTGTATTAAACATGGAATCATTTTCAGCAAGCACTGTGTAATCAAACACAGAAGGTGTTTCTTTACGCGCTTTACCTAATAGATCTTCACGAATAATAACGATGGTTAGACCCGCAGGGCCAATATTTTTTTGTGCACCTGCATAGATAACACCAAAACGGCTAACATCTATTGGTTGAGATAAAATAGAAGATGAATAGTCAGCAATAACAATTTTGCTGTCATCAAAATCTGGCTCTTCATGAATGGCAATACCATCAATAGTTTCATTTGGGCAATAATGTACATAAGCAGCATCGGTACTTAATTGCCACTCTTTCATTGGCTTAACACCAATTTTGCCATCAACTTCTGTTTTAATTTTAATGATATTTGGCGAACAATATTTTTCAGCTTCTTCGGCTGCACTTTTAGCCCAATAACCACCATCAATATAATCAGCGCTTGCTTTATCACCCAATAAATTGAGAGGTAAAGCAGCAAAATGGCCTCGAGCGCCACCGTGACAAAAAAGAATTTTGTAGTTTTCTGGCACATTGAGAAGATCGCGAAGATCTTGTTCTGCCTGATGAGCAACTTCAAGAAACTCTTTACTGCGGTGACTAATCTCCATAACCGAACGCCCAAGTTCATGCCAGTTGCATAATTCTAATTCTGCACGACGAAGAACTTCTGCCGGTAACATAGCCGGACCTGCACTAAAGTTATATACCTGACTCATTCAAATTCACCCTATCTGAATATGTTTTTACAAAATGACCTTTATCGGTTGTATCATTCCCGTTAAATTGGCGCAATGATTATTGTGAACTAACGCATAATATGCAGAACATAAAAATGATGGTTAGGAGTGTTTTATGTCGGGGAGTATAAATAAAAAAGAAGAAGCGAGCTGGGGAATGCTTCTTCATGGAAAAAATAGTCTAAAATCGCTTGCTTTAGCAGGAGGCGTCGCATTACACGCAATTAATGTCTATATTACGATCACAACGCTACCTTCAATTGTGCGTGATATTGGTGGGCTTAATTTATACGCATGGAACACCACCGTTTTTATTCTGGCTTCAATTCTCTCTTCTGCATTAACTTCACGATTATTGAGTGTATTTGCACCTCGCAATAGTTATCTTTTTGCCACAATTTGCTTTTTAACAGGTTCAGTTATTTGTGCGACAGCACCTTCAATGCAAATATTGCTTTTAGGGCGATTTATTCAAGGGGCTGGTGGAGGAATGTTGCTAGCACTTGCTTACTCTTTAGTTCGAGTCATGTTTCCTCAACCACTTTGGTCTAGAGCTATGGCATTAATGTCTAGCATGTGGGGGATATCGACACTATTAGGCCCTGCACTAGGTGGAATATTTGCTGAATATGATGTTTGGCGTGGCGCATTTTGGTCTATTTTATTTGTTGGTATTCCTTACGCTATTTTATTATTTACTATTCTTCCTACCGAAAATAATGCCGATAATATCGTTGCAAAAAACCCATTACCTTACCAACAGCTTATTTTATTAATGCTTGCTGTATTATCTATTTCTATTGGTAGTCTTTATAACGTTATTTTATATAACACCTTATCTTTTGTATTTGCTTTTAGCTTTATTCTACTGTTAGTCAATATTGATAAAAAATCAAATGATGGCTTATTTCCTAAAGGAACCTTTTCTTTTTCTGCACCGTTAGCACCAATATATCTCACCATGGCTTTATTAGGAATTAGTGTACAAACAGAAGTCTTTGTACCCTATTTTTTACAAATTATTCATAATATTACCCCGCTACTTTCAGGTTATTTAGCAGCATTGGTTGGTGCTGGTTGGTCTTTCTCTGCCATTATATCTTCATCAAGTAAACAATCTACTGCTCAGAGATTAATGCGTTTTGGCCCAATAATTAATTTTGTGGCTATTGTGATCCTTGGTTTATTTATTTCTAATATTCTAACAATACCTTATGGGCAAATTATTATTATTTGTATCGCTCTCTTTTTTACAGGTGCCGGAATTGGTATGGCATGGCCTCATTATTTAACCCGCGTTTTACACGTTTCTCAGGGACAAGAAGCTCAAAAAGCGGCAACTTCAATTACCACTATACAACTTTTTTCAACCGCTGTAGGTGCTGCCATTTCAGGCACTATTGTGAATATGGCTGGATTAACCGAACCGGGTGGGATTGCTGGCGCACAAAATGCCGCTCATTGGTTATTTATTGTCTTTTCTGTTACTCCACTTATTGCATTTATTACTGCAAAAATAATTATTTTAAATATAAGAAAAAGTTAATACCTAAGATGTTTATTAAAAATAGCCTTTTTCAATATTTATAAATAAACACCATTTAATTATTACTATCTTTATTTATTTTATCAACATCGATAAATTAGCTCTGAACAATAGATAAAGGTAAAAATATGAAATTAAGAAATGCAATAATAATAGGAATAATATACGCACCATCAATGTGCCAGGCAGCAATACAACCAAACTATGAGCATGATAAGCATTATGCTGCTCAAATTTTTATTAATAAAGATTCTTCAACAACAATTAAACCAAGAGAAATTAATCTCAATCAAGAGAAAATATTACAAGCAGAAATATTAATTGCACCGAAAAACGCCAAAGGTGTTTCTTATAATAAATATGATGAATTCCATGTAACGAAAGTCGGAGTTATCTTAAATAATAACGGGGTTGCCGCTGACTTTATTATTAACGAAGTGATTAATGGGACAACATCATTATTAGATGGAAATATCGGTATAACTGGAAAGGCTGCTCATGTTGTTATTGCTAATCCCAATGGGATTGAGTGTAATAATTGTAGTTTTTCTAATACATTATCTGAAACATTGGCAACCGGAAAGCCCATTATCCATGATGATGAATTAGTCGGTTACCGCATAGAAAGATCCATCTCTGCCTTAGACTATAGAGCTTTTGGTGGTAAATCAATTAAGCATATAGGTAAAATAGTATTCAGAAATGAAAGTAACTCTCATCCTAATAATTCCTTTAATAATATTAATATCATCTCTAATAATATTAACTTAGAAAAAGGATTTATATTTTCTAAAGGAGATATAAATATTTATTCAGGAGAAAGAAGAGTAATGCTAAAAGAAGGTGTTCACATTTTAGAAAATGGTATGCGTACAAGAGAGCTTAGACATTATTTGCCAAATCAGATCATATTAGGTGATAAGAATGATGATTCTAAAAAACAAGGTTTGATCTCTGATAAAAATATCATTATCAATGCCTCTGATACGACTATTGATAATTATGGTTCTTTAAAAAGTGTTAATAATAGTAGAAAAGCCATTCAACTGAATTTAAACAAAACAACATTTAATAATCATGGATATATTCTAGCCAAAGGTGGATATTTAAATCTCCAAAATCATTCAGTGTTTAGCAATATGGATAAAGGGGCTATTGGAAAGCAATATTGGCTTAGCCTTAACAATGCTGATAGTAAATATAGCAGTATATATATAGGGACTGTACCTGAAAATACTGTTTTCCCAATGAATAACTTAACATTAAATATTAGTGAGGATAGCCAGCTAGTAAATGATGGTACCATCAAGGCTTACCGATTATACACTCACAATAAAAAAATGAATAATATTCAAAATAATAGACAAGACATCAAACTTTATACTAAATTACTCAAAATAAAATAATACTTAATAAAGAAAATCATCCGTTATTAATTAGCGGATGATTTTCTGGTTTAACGTTAAAAACTAAAAAATCTAACTAACATTAATATCTTTCAAAGTTTTCTTGGATCTTCGCTGGAGCTTGTGTTTCTGTCAAAGATAACTGCAATAACACTCTCGCTTTTTGTGGATTTAAGCGCTCTGATGCAACAAAACCATATTTTGCATCATCCACTTCACCATTTTGTGTAGTAAAACCAACTGGTACACGACTTGCACGAACAACAACGACACCTTTTTTAGCGCCATCGGCTAAAGTGTCAAAAATATCAGTATATAAATTACCATTGCCCACACCAGCACTGACAATACCTTCGTAGCCGTTATCAATAAAGGCTTTTGCTGGTAAATTAGAGGCATTTGAGTAGTTATAAACAATACCCACTTTTGGTAATTCAGTCAGTTTACTGACATCAAATGCAGGTTTATCAGCACGAGGTAATGCCGCTGTATAATAATGAACCTTACCATTATGCACATAACCTTGAGCACCTGCGTTAACAGGCTGGAACGCTTGTACTTCAGTTGTGTTCATTTTTACAACATCTTTACCACTGATAACCGCATTATTCATGGTCACTAACACACCGCGATTTTCAGAAGCTTTATCACTTGCAATCACAACCGCATTAAAAAGATTTAAAGGGCCTTCAGCACCTAATGCCGTTGCAGGACGCATTGCCCCTACCATAACAACTGGTTTTTTGCATGCTGTAGTTAAATCAAGGAAATAAGCTGTTTCTTCCATGGTGTCTGTACCATGAGTGATCACAAAGCCGTCCGTTTTATCACAATCTGCATTAATTTTATCAGCCAGCTTGAGCCACACTTGGTCATTCATATCTTGAGAGCCAATATTTACGACTTGCTCGCCTTTTAAATTAGCAATTTTTTTAGCCTCAGGTACTGCATTAATCAATGTATCAATACCTAATTTGCCTGCTGTATAGCTTGATGTCGTTGCTGAATCGCCACCACCAGCAATTGTGCCACCCGTCGCTAAAATGGTGACATTAGGTAAGGCAAAAGCAGAACCACTGATTACAGCTAACAGGCTAGCGAGCAATGTTTTTTTCATCATCGAACTGATCCCTTATGAATTTATAAATAAATCCAATTATGATGATTTAAAATTATTAATTCCGTGATAAATCGAACGAATTTATTAAAAAAATTCATATATCAAATAATTTATAAGTGAAGAATATAGTTAGCAATTGGTAAATAAGAGAAATAATTAGTGCATTACAGGGGATTTCAGTATTATGTGCCCCTAACTATCACCAGCAAAATATTGATGAAACCTGCCATGTCACAAACATTTATTCCTGGCAAAGATGCCGCTCTGGAAGATTCTATCGCTCGCTTCCAACAAAAATTAACCGACTTAGGATTTAACATTGAAGAAGCTTCATGGTTAAACCCTGTTCCTAACGTTTGGTCCGTTCATATTCGCGATAAAGATTGCCCTTTATGTTTTACCAACGGTAAAGGTGCCAGCAAAAAAGCAGCCTTAGCGTCCGCACTAGGTGAATATTTCGAACGTCTCTCCACAAATTATTTTTTCTCTGATTTCTGGCTAGGTACTGATATTGCAGAAAGTGAATTTGTTCACTACCCAAGTGAAAAATGGTTCCCACTAGCAGAAGATGATTCTGTTCCTGTTGGCTTATTAGATGAGCGTTTACGCAAATTTTATGATCCTGAAGGTGAGTTATGTGGTAGTGAGTTAGTTGATTTACAATCAAGTAATCATGATCGCGGGATTTGCGCCCTTCCATTCATACGCCAATCTGATGAAAAGCCTGTTTATATTCCTGTAAACATTATTGCTAACTTATATGCCTCTAATGGTATGTCCGCAGGAAATACAAAAAATGAAGCTCGAGTTCAAGGGCTTTCTGAAGTTTTTGAACGTTATGTAAAAAATCGCATTATCACTGAAAGAATTAGCTTACCTGAAATTCCGAAAGAAGTTTTAACTCGCTATCCTGCTGTTATTGAGGCGATTGAAACATTAGAGCAAGAAGGTTTTCCAATCTTTAGCTTTGATGCATCTTTAGGAGGTCAATTCCCTGTTATTTGTGTCGTGTTATTCAACCCGCAAAATGGCACTTGTTTTGCTTCTTTTGGTGCTCACCCTGATTTTGGTGTGGCTTTAGAACGTACAGTCACTGAATTATTGCAAGGGCGTAGCCTTAAAGATCTCGATGTCTTTAATCCACCAAGCTTTGATGATGAAGAAGTCGGTGATCATACTAACCTTGAAACACACTTTATTGATTCAAGTGGTTTAATTAGTTGGGATCTATTTAAGAAAGATGCCGATTATGCATTTGTTGATTGGAACTTCAGTGGGACAACAGAAGAAGAGTTCCACACCTTAATGTCACTTTGCCAGCAGTGCGATGCAGAAGTCTATATTATGGACTACTCACACCTAGGTGTTTACGCTTGCCGTATTTTAGTACCCGGTTTATCAGATATTTATCCCGCTGAAGATTTACAATTAGCTAATAACATTATGGGTGTACATTGGCGTGACACTATTCTTTCTCTACCAACGAGCCAGGGCACTCAAGAAGAGTATCTTTCTCTTATTGGTCAATTTGATGAAGATGGTTTAGACGACTTTACACGCATCAGAGAAATGATTGGCATTGCTCCAGGAAAAGATAATGGTTGGAGCCATTTACGTGTAGGCGAATTAAAATCAATGTTAGCGCTTGCGGGTGGTGATCTTGATCAAGCGCTCGTTTGGGTTGAATGGACTCAAGATTTCAACGCTTCTTTATTTACGCCAGAACGTCAAAATTATTATCGTTGCTTACACAATCTCTTGTTATTACAACAAGAGACTGAACGTGAACCAGAACAATATATGCACGCGTTTTCTCGTATGTATGGCGAAAAAACATTACAGGCAGCCTTAAACGCAATACAAGGTAAACAAGCATTTTACGGATTACAAACGATTGATCCTGATTTAGCTAATTTACCTATTCATCAGTCATTACTTGTGGCCTATGAGAAATTACAGAAAGCAAAACGTCAATCGATTAAATAAACCTATTTTGCTTAAGGTTATTTATCAAATAATAACTAATTTTAACTGAATAATAAGCGCGTATTTAAATTGAAACACTCTATTGAAAAGTAGAGTGTTTTATTTCGCTAAAAATAAAATATTGACAGATTTGTCAATATGACAAATTTGCCACCTGACAAAATTGTCAAAATATGGCAAAAGTGACGATTTTAGGCATTTAATATGACATCAAAAACATATATTGAACTTTTACGCTAAGAATATTACATAAATCCAGTTTAAATTGCTATTTATTTAACCAGATCTCAAAAATTAAAAAACCTTATTTTTATAATGGGTATATGTCTGGAGTAATCTTTAAAGATTAACCACAAATAAAGTAATGTTTATATTTATTATAAAAGTAAATAAGGCGTTAAATTTTATTTTTAACTCTTAACATACGAGGTTTAAATAATACTTTATATTTACTTTTTACTTTATTTATCCAGCTAGTCTAAAATTTTTTGATAATTTTTAAAAAATTTTTTCATTTTATTAATCAAATAGTTATAGCAAAAATAACGGGTTTTTACGCACTGAAAACGGGGTTCTAATGAGCGACCATGATCCATATCAATTTTAGAAGTAAGCCCCTTTGCTACTATTATTGCGTGCTATAATTATTCCAACATATAAGAGAGTGTTAGTATGAAAGCTGACAGCCCTTTTAATTTATTATCACCTGCTGATATGGCAAAAGTTGCCGATGATGCATGTTGTTATAAAGCAAATAAACATATTCCAACGACTTACTTATCTGCATTTACTGCGGGAATGTTTATATCAATTGCTTTTGTTTTTTATATTACTGCTACTACAGGTACCGCATCTGTTCCTTTTGGGCTGGCTAAATTAGTCGGTGGGATCTGCTTCTCTCTGGGGTTAATGCTCGTTGTCGTTTGTGGCGCGGACTTATTCACCTCAACTGTTCTTACTATTATTCCTAAAGCAACTGGACGTATATCTTGGGGCAAAATGTTTGCTAACTGGATAAATGTCTATCTTGGTAACTTTATTGGCGCACTCTTTTTTGTCGCCTTAATGTGGTTTGCTGGTCAGCATATGGCAGCAAATGGGCTTTGGGGGTTGAATGTTTTACAAACTGCACAACATAAACTTGAACACACGTTTATTGAAGCTGTTTGTTTAGGCATTCTAGCTAACTTAATGGTTTGTCTTGCAGTATGGATGAGCTATGCAGGTCGTTCGCTGATTGACAAGCTTTTTGCACTTATTTTACCTATCGGTATGTTCGTTGCTAGTGGTTTTGAGCACAGTATCGCTAACATGTTCCTTATTCCTTTAGGTATTGTTATTAAAGATTTTGCACCTGCAGAATTCTGGACTAAAGTAGGTGCATCACCCGAACAATTTTCAAATTTAACTGTATCAAATTTTCTCTCTGATAATTTATTGCCTGTCACTATCGGTAACATTATTGGCGGGGCAGTCCTAGTCGGTCTGGTATACTGGTTAATGCATCTGCGCGGTGACAAACATTAATCCGTGCAGGTATGACTGATTTCTTAAGTTCCATTGTAAAAAGGTAGAAGTATCATGTCTGATTTAAATGAAAAATTTGCTGAAGCATGGAAAGGTTTTTCTGAAGGTGAATGGCAGAACGCCGTTAACGTTCGTGACTTTATTCAAAAAAACTATACTCCATATGAAGGCGACGAATCTTTCCTAGCAGGTTCCACTAAAGCAACTGATACACTTTGGGAACAAGTTATGGAAGGCATCAAAATCGAAAACCGCACACATGCGCCAGTTGATTTTGATACTTCTGTTGCTTCAACTATCACATCTCACGATGCAGGTTACATCGCTAAAGATTTAGAACAAATCGTAGGTTTACAAACTGATGCACCTCTGAAGCGTGCAATCATCCCATTCGGTGGTATCCGTATGGTTGAAAGTTCTTGCCACGCGTATAACCGTGAGCTAGATCCAGAACTGAAAAAAATCTTTACTGATTACCGTAAAACTCACAACCAAGGCGTTTTCGATGTTTATACTCCAGACATCCTGAAATGCCGTAAATCTGGTATCTTAACAGGTTTACCAGATGCATATGGCCGTGGTCGTATCATCGGTGACTACCGTCGTGTTGCACTGTACGGTATTGAGTTCCTGCGTAAAGATAAATTTGCCCAATTCACCTCTTTACAAGAAAGAATGGAAAAAGGCGAAGATCTGGAAATGACTATCCAACTGCGTGAAGAAATCGCAGAGCAGCACGCTGCTTTAGGTCAAATCCAAGAAATGGCTGCGAAATACGGTTACGATATTTCTCGCCCTGCTCAAAACGCGAAAGAAGCCGTACAATGGACTTACTTCGGTTACTTAGCCGCTGTTAAATCTCAAAACGGTGCTGCAATGTCATTTGGTCGTGTATCTACATTCTTAGATATCTACATCCAACGTGATATTGAAGCGGGTTTACTGACAGAAGAACAAGCTCAGGAATTAATTGACCACTTAGTCATGAAATTACGTATGGTTCGTTTCTTACGTACTCCTGAATATGATGAGCTGTTCTCTGGTGACCCAATCTGGGCAACAGAATCTTTAGCTGGTATGGGTTTAGATGGCCGTACTCTGGTAACTAAGAATACTTTCCGTTTCTTAAATACCCTGTACACAATGGGTCCATCTCCAGAACCAAACATGACCATCCTGTGGTCTGAACAACTGCCTATCAACTTCAAAAAATACGCTGCGAAAGTCTCTATCGATACTTCATCAATTCAGTATGAAAATGATGACTTAATGCGTCCTGACTTCAACAGTGATGACTATGCTATCGCTTGTTGTGTTAGCCCAATGGTTGTGGGTAAACAAATGCAGTTCTTCGGTGCTCGTGCAAACTTAGCGAAAACCTTACTGTATACCATCAACGGTGGTGTTGATGAAAAACTGAAAATCCAAGTAGGTCCAAAACATGCACCAATCATGGATGAAGTCTTAGACTTCGATACTGTGATGAATCAAATGGATCACTTTATGGATTGGTTAGCAACTCAGTATGTAACTGCACTGAACGTTATCCACTACATGCACGATAAATACAGCTATGAAGCAGCTCTGATGGCACTTCATGATCGTGATGTTTATCGTACAATGGCATGTGGTATCGCAGGTCTATCTGTTGCTGCTGACTCACTGTCTGCAATCAAATATGCGAAAGTTTCTCCAGTCCGTGATGAAAACGGCTTAGCGGTTGACTTCAAAATTGATGGCGAATATCCACAATTCGGTAACAACGATTCTCGTGTAGATGACATCGCTTGTGACTTAGTTGAACGTTTCATGAAGAAAATTCAGAAACTGCGTACATACCGTAATGCGGTACCTACACAGTCTATCCTGACAATTACTTCAAACGTTGTTTATGGTAAGAAAACAGGTAATACCCCAGACGGTCGTCGTGCAGGCGCACCATTCGGACCAGGTGCTAACCCAATGCACGGTCGTGACCAAAAAGGTGCGGTAGCTTCTCTGACTTCTGTTGCGAAACTACCATTTGCTTATGCGAAAGATGGTATTTCTTACACCTTCTCAATCGTACCTAATGCATTAGGTAAAGATGATGATGTTCGTAAAGCGAACCTTGCAGGTCTGATGGATGGTTATTTCCACCACGAAGCCGGCATTGAAGGTGGTCAGCATCTGAACGTTAACGTCATGAACCGTGAAATGCTGTTAGAAGCAATGGAAGATCCTGAGAAATATCCTCAGTTAACTATCCGTGTTTCTGGTTATGCAGTTCGCTTTAACTCACTGACTAAAGAGCAACAGCAAGACGTTATCACCCGTACATTTACACAAACAATGTAATAAAGATAACTATATGCATTTATTTACTGAGAAAGTAGATAAAATCGCTTAGAATAAAGGCCCCTACTTTGGGGCCTTTTTATCTAGACAGTTTTGGAGTAACCCTGTTATGTCCGTACTTGGTCGTATCCACTCATTTGAATCCTGCGGTACTGTTGACGGTCCCGGAATACGTTTCATTGTTTTCTTTCAAGGATGCTTAATGAGATGCCTCTATTGTCACAACCGTGACACATGGGATACTCATGGTGGGCAAATCGTCACAGTTGATGAACTAATGAAAGAGGCAGTTACCTATCGTCATTTTATGAATGCTTCTGGCGGCGGTGTTACTGCTTCTGGTGGCGAAGCGATTTTGCAAGCAGAGTTTGTGCGCGATTGGTTCCGCGCATGTCAAAAAGAAAATATCCATACTTGCTTAGATACTAACGGCTTTGTTCGTCGTTATGATCCCGTTATTGATGAATTAATGGATGCCACTGACTTAGTGATGCTCGACCTAAAACAAGTCAATGATGAAATTCACCAAAAATTAGTGGGCGTATCAAATCAACGCACACTTGAATTTGCCCGTTATTTAGCAAAACGAGGCCAAAAAACATGGGTTCGTTATGTGGTTGTTCCGGGTTGGTCTGACGATGATGATTCTGCTCATCGGTTAGGCGCATTTATTAAAGATATGAAAAATATCGAAAAAGTAGAACTTCTTCCTTACCACGAGCTCGGCAAACATAAATGGGTAGCTTTAGGCGAAGAATACAAACTAGATGGTATTCATCCACCGTCAAAAGAGACGATGGAAAATGTAAAATCAATTCTTGAATCTTACGGTCATAAAGTTATCTATTAAGCTATTCAATTTAATATTAATTTAAGAGGCAGCGTTTTTAAGCGCTGCTTTTTTGTTTCTAAAGTAAAACCATATTGATACTAACTAGAAAGCACTATTTTTCATTTCTCTCATTTTATATCACTCTAATCTTAAAAGTTTTTTTAAAAAATAATTTATTTTTCATGAGATTAATAATTTTAATGTTATTTTATAGCATTTATTATTATGAAATACACTTGCCAACATATTTAAATTTATCTTTATAAGATTATCCTTAACCTATATTAGCTTTAATACAGTTGATTAATAACAAAACAAAAAGATATTATAGAAGGCTTATATTTATAAACAAAGACATTGGGATTAAGGTACAGGAAATGGAACAAGACAACAATTCATCGCAAACAGAGCCACAAGAGGTATTTACGCCTATTCCTCAAGCACGAGGTGCCTCAGGCGGAGTGCGTTGGTTAGGACTTGGATGGGATTTAATAAAAGAACGTTTTTGGATGTGGATAGGCGTTATTATAATCTACTTTATTGTTAGTCTTATTATATCAACCATTCTTGGATTTATTCCGCTAATTGGTCCAATCATCTCGCCTTTTGTTACTACTGTATTAGCCGCAGGTGTCGTGGCAATTGCTCATCAACAATATGAGACTCAACGTATTGATGTTGATACTTTATTTTTTGGTTTTTATAACAAGCGTTACCTTAGCTTGATGGGTGCATATGGTATTAGTTTCCTAATTTTACTTGTGGGCTTTATTCTTGCATTTATCGTTAGCAGTGCCGCAATGATGGATATTTTATATGCTATCAATAGCGATTATCCTGAAGAAATCATTGCTGAAATGATGGTGGATAACTCATCTGGATTTATATTGTTTTTTGTTATTATCGCTATTTTTGGCGCGTTAAGTACTGCAGCCTATTGGTTTGTTCCTGCGCTTGTATTAGTCAATGGATATAAAGCATTCCCTGCGGTTAAAGCGAGCCTTGCAGCAGTAAAAACAAACTTATCTGGTGGTTTCTTCTTCTTTATTTTACTGTTCTTTATTATTGCTATTAGTGTTATTCCATTTGGTTTAGGATTATTAATTACCATTCCCCTTTCTTACACTGCAATGTATGGCTCCTATCGTGATATTTTTTATCACCATAATATAGGAAATCAAGGAAATAACGGTGGTATCAATGGAAATGGTACAATTTCTCTAAATAAAACCGCTGAATCCAATATTGGAAAATTAGTGAGCTAATCTTAGCGTTAACAGCCTAAATAAAACAGCAGTAGACTGAAGCAATCTCATCTACTGCTTTTTATTATCTAAAATAAATCTTATTATCCTGCAAATGGATCTTTATTGTTATACGATTTGTTATAAAGTACATCAGATATTAAATAGTCATAAATCTCATCGACAATTTCAATACCTTCATTTTTACTTCTCTGTTCTTCTATTTGACTATTTTCACCAGGATAAAGGACTTTATCTACATTCGGTGCGGGCTTAATAGCATTTAACTCCCCCATAACCTGTGAAATATGTTCTCTAAATAATGTGATATCAGTGAAGAAAGCAGGATTAATAACAATATGTAATTGCCCTAATTCTCGCCCTTGTGTTAAATCGTGATACATCGAACTGACATGTTTACCAAAAGGAAGCCCAAGCAAGATACCAGACAACACGTCTACCATCATCATTAAGCCATAGCCTTTAGGCCCCGCAATAGGCAATAACCCTTTTACAGCAAAAGGATCAGTCGTAGGTTTACCATTTTCATCGACAGCCCAAGTATCAGGGATCTCGGCATGACGAGAACGTGCATCAAGCACTTTTCCCCACGCCTGTACGGTTGTTGCCATATCAAATGTAATATGTTTATCGCCTACTCCGGGAGCTGAAAAAGCGATAGGGTTAGTGCCGTAATACACTTCAGCACCACCAAAAGGAACAACCATTGGGTCTGATTGACATAGCGAAATACCAATCAGACCTGCTTGTGATGCTTGTTCAACAAAGTAAGACAGCGCTCCACTATGACCAATTCGTCTTACACCAACAACAGCAACCCCCTTCTCCTGTGCCATTTTAATTGCGCGTTCCATGGCTTCTTTCGCTGCAACATGCCCAGCACCATTATCACCATCAAATATAGCGCTACATGGCCCTGTCTCGGTATAAGTAAAATCTGGGGCTGTATTTGTGCCGCCTTTACTGATCCGCTCTGCATAATACTCTACACGTACAGCACCATGAGAATGAATACCTTTGGCATCAGCATGGACTAAAACATCAGCCACTGTATTAGCATGAGGCTCGCTCAATCCTGCTTGGTGTAATTTATTTTTTATTAGTTGATGTAACTGCTGTTTAGAAACTATCATAGAATATACTCTTTTGTAGGGTTCTAATTAAATAGGAATATCATAAAATAACAGAGGTAAATTCAAACGATAGGTCTAATTTAACAGCATAAATAGGATCTGCCGTGATCGGTTTAACCAATAGCTGATTGTATTATATTTTTATTTAATCTCATTTTATTTAGTAAAATTATTTTTATAATCATCTATTAATTCTATGCTCTATAACTATATTTAAATAATCTTAAGTTTTTTTAATAGTAATTTATGAGTAATAATCTTTTTTATTTTTGCAAAATATTATGCTTCATTTTTATATTAAAGCCTTTAGGCTTTATACATTTATTTTGAACATTTATATTTCTTTCTGTAATCTATGGCAATAATTATAAATTTTGGAGTAAACATGTTAAATAAAGAAATATTAAAAAATTTAAAATATTTTGAGAAAACACCATTAATTCATCATATTAGTTATTCTCTTACTGAAGATGCGGAAAGAAACATATTAAACGGTTGGCAACCTACCTGTATGGAAGATAAATGGCTTTCTTATAGTATAGGAAACTGTATCTACGTTCACCGCAGTTGGAGTGGACATTTAATGTATAAATTTACTATTCACAATAAAACTATTGATTATATAGAAATAGCAATGGATGACTTTGTAAATATGACAAATGAAAGAAAAATAGAAATATTTTTTGACCTATTACCGTTTTTATCTAAATCTCATTAATAATTAAACAATTTTATCTCTATCACCTTTAAGTTATTTAGACAAAAAACCCCCTGCCGAAACAGAGGGTTAAATTATTACTACTTGATTAATTAGATAATAATTAACCGATATACTCTAAACCGTTCATGTATGGGCGCAACACTTCTGGAATTTCAATACGACCATCAGCCATTTGATAATTTTCCATAATTGCCACTAAAGTACGACCGACTGCTAAGCCAGAGCCATTTAAGGTATGAACAAGTTGTGTTTTCTTATCACCTTTAGAGCGGAAACGAGCTTGCATACGACGTGCTTGGAAATCCCACATATTTGAGCATGAAGAGATTTCACGGTATGTATTTTGAGCAGGAACCCAAACTTCTAAGTCGTAAGTTTTACGTGAACCAAAACCGATATCGCCAGTGCAAAGCACAACTTTACGATATGGTAGATTCAGTAATTGCAACACTTTTTCAGCATGGCCTGTTAGCTCTTCTAATGCTTCCATTGATTTTTCAGGATGAGCAATTTGAACCAGCTCAACTTTATCAAATTGGTGCATACGAATAAGACCACGAGTATCACGACCATAAGAGCCTGCTTCTGAACGGAAGCATGGTGTATGAGCCGTCATTTTCAATGGCAAATCGTCTTCTTCGAGAATAACATCTCTTACCATGTTGGTAACAGGTACTTCTGCTGTTGGAATAAGCGCATATTGGCTTTCTGCTTCTTCTTCTAACGGTTTAGTGTGGAATAAGTCTTCACTAAATTTAGGTAACTGACCTGTACCGTACAGAGTTGCGTGGTTAACCAAGTAAGGAACATACATTTCTTGGTAGCCGTGCTCTTCGGTATGCAGATTCAGCATAAATTGTGTGATAGCACGATGTAAACGTGCAATTTGACCTTTCATCACAACAAAACGTGAACCCGTAATTTTCACCGCAGACGCGAAATCTAAACCATCAGTCAACTCACCTAAAGTCACATGATCTTTTAATTCAAAATCATAAGTCTTTGGTGTGCCCCAACGAGAAACTTCTACGTTTTCGCTGTCATCTTTACCATTTGGCACAGAGTCATCAGGCATATTCGGGATAGTTAAAGCATAATCACGAATTTCAGCTTGCAGCACTTCAAGTTCGGCTTTTGCAACTTCAAGTTTTTCACCTAACAGGTTAACTTCCTGACGAAGTGGCTCAATATCTTCACCACGCGCTTTTGCCGCACCAATGGACTTCGATCGAGAATTACGTTCTGCTTGCAGGGATTCAGTTTCAACCTGTAACACCTTACGGCGTTCTTCTTGTTGACGAATTTTTTCCACATCGAGGGTGAACCCCCTGCGAGCCAGTTTTTCGGCGACCGCGTCTAGCTCATTACGCAGTAGATTTGGATCGAGCATGCTTATCCTGTGCTTATTGATAGATTAATAAAAACCTTCTCTCCTATCTTATAAAAAAGATATCTGAGGCAAGGCATAGTTAAGAAATTAATGACAATTTAATAACCTTACCGCATCTTTACATTTTGCGATAGCGTTTTGTAACACTATTTTGATCTTGCTGAGAAAGCCAGTCTAATTTCTCTGCAACCTTGATCTCTAACCCTCTTTTTACGGGGTAATAGTATTGTGTATTTGCCATTTCTTTAGGGAAATAAACCTCTCCGGCTGCATAAGCATTAGGCTCATCATGCGCATAACGATATTCAGCACCAAGCCCCATTTCTTTCATTAATTTTGTTGGTGCATTACGCAAATGCTCAGGCACATCATAATCAGGTTTACTTTTGGCATCGGCAATAGCGGCTTTAAATGCGGTATAAACCGCATTACTTTTTGGTGCACAAGCCAGATATACAATTGCTTGAGCAATAGCACGCTCACCTTCTGCAGGACCAACACGAGTAAAACAATCCCATGCAGCAATTGCCACTTGCATAGCACGAGGATCGGCGTTTCCTACATCTTCTGATGCAATCGCCAATAAGCGACGAGCAACATAAAGCGGATCGCCACCTGCTGTTATGATCCTTGCATACCAGTAAAGAGCCGCATCAGGTGCGGACCCCCTGACTGATTTATGTAATGCCGAAATAAGATCGTAAAAACGATCACCTTTATTATCAAAACGAGCACTTCGTTCACCACTGATTTCTGTCAGTAATGCGGGTGTTAATACTCGTTTTCCTTGATTATCAACTTCAGCAATATCCGCCATCATTTCAAGCAAATTTAATGAACGACGTGCATCACCATTAACCAATTGTGCAATCATTTTATGAGTGTCATTAGGTAAGATGATATTGCGCCCACCTAAACCACGTTCAGTATCATCTAATGCTTGTTGAAGTACTAACTCAATATCAGCTTCAGTCAATGAGCGTAATAGATAAACTCTCGCCCTAGAGAGCAAGGCTGAGTTGAGTTCAAAAGAGGGATTTTCTGTTGTTGCGCCAATAAAAGTGATTGTGCCATCTTCAATATGAGGTAAAAAAGCATCTTGTTGACTCTTATTAAAACGATGGACTTCATCAACAAACAGGATCGTTCTACGCCCTGCATTGCGGTTTTGGCGCGCAATTTCAATAGACTCTCTAATTTCTTTAATACCCGATGTTACCGCAGATAATCGTTCTATATCAGCTTGCGCATAGCGGCCAATGATTTCAGCAAGTGTGGTTTTACCCGTACCAGGAGGCCCCCATAAGATCATGGAATGCAATTGACCCGCTTTAATCGCTCGAGGTAATGGTTTACCTTCAGCAAGTAAATGAGTTTGTCCGATATATTGCTCCAGCGTTTCAGGTCGCATTCTTGCGGCTAAAGGTTGGAACTCATTGCGTGAAAAATCGAGTGATAAATTACTCAAAATGTCCTCACTGACGTTGGTCATCCACAGTCACACCAGCAGGAGGTGTAAAGCGAAATGCTGATGCATCGATTGGCGCAGCCGTTTGAGCTGTTAATTGATAATTACTCACCTGACCATCTTGTTCTGTGGCAGCAAATTGCTGGATTTGCCCATTCGGTAACACGGTGATTGTAAAATGTTTTAAGTTATTTTCTACTTTTGGCGTTAGCTCAAAACGGTCACCCGTTTGTTTAACTTCATAATTTTGCCATTCTTTACTGTCGTTACGCGCGATCAACATAAACGGAGTATTGGTTGTGGCACTTTCAAGCCAAGTTGCAGTAACTTGCTCTACAAAGGGATTATAAAACCATAATGTTTTGCCATCAGAAATCAGTGTGCTTTCATCTGGCGCAGTCATTTGCCAATTAAACAAATCAGGGCGTTGTACTTTTAAATTTCCTTCCCCTTTTTGAATAAGAGCACCTTCATTGCTAGTGACAGTTTGGCTAAAGTTAGCTTGAAAACTATTTACTTTATTTAATCGTTGTTGCAGGTCTTGACGCGCATCAGCCCAAGCGGCTTGACTACTGATTAATGTTATCGCACACACTGCAAATAATACTTTTTTCATTTTACAAGCCTCGGCATGAGATTACGCCGACATAATGTCGGCGTATAAATTTTAATGATATTGTGCAGATTATCATGCTATCTCATTAGCTGATAACTGAGTTTTCAAGATATTACATATCAGAAGGCGGTGGTGAAAGTACATCACGTGTATTATTGTGATTTGGCGTACTGACAATACCTTGCATCTCCATTTGCTCCACAATTCTTGCTGCACGGTTGTAGCCAATTCTAAATTGACGTTGTACACCAGAAATAGAAACCCGTTGTTTTTCAACAACAAATTCTACCGCTTGGTCAAATAACGGATCAAGCTCTTCACCATCATCATATCCACCGCCACTATTACCTTCACCATCTTCACTACATTTGGTGATGGCTTCAATATATTGAGGTCGACCCCGTGCTTTCCAGTCAGTTGCCACAGCATGTACTTCATCATCACTAACAAAAGCACCGTGAACACGTTCAGGAACAAAACCATTTGGTGCGTAAAGCATATCACCCATTCCTAGTAATGATTCTGCGCCACCTTGGTCTAAGATAGTTCGAGAGTCGATTTTACTCGATACAGTAAAGGCGATACGGCTCGGAATATTGGCTTTAATTAAACCTGTAATAATATCAACAGAAGGCCTTTGTGTAGCAAGTACAAGGTGAATACCCGCAGCACGCGCTTTCTGTGCTAAGCGAGCAATCAGCTCTTCCACTTTCTTACCCGCAGTCATCATTAAATCAGCGAATTCATCGACCACAACCACGATATAAGGTTCTTTTTCCAACGTTGGCATTTCTGTTGCCATACTGTCTGTTGGTTTCCAGAATGGATCAGGAATAGGACGCGCCATTGCTTCGGCTTCTTTAATTTTTTCGTTATAACCTGCGAGATTACGCACACCTAATGCTGACATGAGTTTATAACGACGTTCCATTTCAGCCACACTCCAACGCAGAGCGCTTGCGGCATCTTTCATATCGGTAACGACTTCTGTCAGAAGATGCGGGATCCCTTCATAAACCGAAAGCTCAAGCATTTTAGGGTCAATCATAATAAAGCGAACATCTTCTGGTTTCGCTTTATAGAGAATGCTGATGATCATCGCATTCACACCGACAGATTTACCTGAACCTGTTGTACCAGCAACAAGTAAGTGAGGCATTTTAGCCAGATTGGCAACAACTGGTTGACCGCCAATATCTTTACCTAAAACAACAGTCAATGGAGAACGGCTATCACGGAATGCATTACTATCTAATAATTCACGCATATATACGGTTTGACGTTTTTTGTTAGGTAATTCCAATCCTACATACGGTTTTCCTGGAATAACTTCAACAATACGTACCGCAATGGCGGACAATGAACGTGCTAAGTCACGTGATAAATTTGATATACGCGCAGCTTTTACACCCGGTGCCAGTTCAAGTTCAAATCGCGTGATAACAGGCCCAGGTGAAATACCAACCACTTTGGCTTTAACACGATAATCATTAAGTCGCGCTTCAATAAGTTTACCAATACGCTCAAGCTCAAACATATCAACAGGTTCTTCTTCTACCGGCGGTGTTGTTAACAGATCCAAAGAAGGCATTGGCGTGGTTGGTTTTTGTAACGGTATGTCATTACGCATCAAGAATGGATGAATTAATGATTCTTGTTGCTGTTGCTGTTGCTGTTGCTGTTGCTGTTGCTGTTGCTGTTGCTGTGCAAAATGCTGAGCCATATTAGACTGTGCCTCAATACGTGATTGCGATGCAGTTTGAGGTGCAGCTTGTGGCGTAACCGGTTCTGAAACAATCGGTGTAAATACTGGCTCTATCGGCTCTTCATCCAATAAGTCATCAATTGGCGAGAATGCCTCTAATGCTGTGAGCTCTTTTTCTAGCTCAATTTTAGGACTGTACTCTTCCTCTTCTTCATCACGAGGCGAAATTTGTAGAAATGCATTGCTGGTTGGGTATTCAACTTTTTTCTCAATAGTTTGCGTCGGTTGCGCTGATTGTGAAGCAAATGAATGTTGAATATGAGGTTGATAACCCGTTGTTGCTTGCAATGAAGGTGCTGGTGTTGATATTTGAGGTAAACCATCATCTTCATCATCATCTAACGAAACATCATCACCATAACGATCCTGCAATTGTTGCTTAAATTGTGCTGCTAGTTGTTGCTGTTCATAAAGCTCATTCTCGTCGAGATCATTGCTATTATCTTCTGCTGAAGAGAATGTATTTGCAGTAACAGTAGGTTCGTCTCGATTATTATCTTGTTGATGATTAAAGGAAGAAAGCGGCGTCTCAATATTCGGCTCATAATGAGAGGCAGATTGCTCAATAACCTCATCAGCTTCGTCACCATAGCGTTCACGTTGCTGTTGAAGAAATTGTTGGCGTAATTGCTGTTCAAAATTCGCTTGCTCTTGAATATCAGCTAATTCATCTTCAGGCTCTGATTGAACAGCTTCTTCACGGCGGCGTAGCTCAGCTTCACGTTGCGAAGGAATATGAATACCATAAAGCTCTCGACGTGTTGGTAATCGTACTGGGTTTGGGCGTGGTAATTCAGGACCTAATCCTTGTTTAACTTGAGAACCATGACTCACAAAAGCACCTGTCGCTACGCTTGACGCCACCGTAGCAGCTTGCGTTAAAGCGTCTGTATCAGGTGCTAGCGAAAATGTTGGTTCAACGCTGCCCGCCGGCATAAAATTCTCTGTTGATGCAGACGATGGCTGTGCCATAGATTCATTTTCAAACGGCTCCACAGAAGATGTGTTTTCTTCGGGGATTGGCTCAGCAGCATGTTGAGGAGCATTGACTTTTGATTGAGCTTCTTTTTTCAAGAAGGCTTCTGGAATATCAAAACGGTAATGTTCTGGTTCTTCCTCTGTATAAGTGGGTTGTGAAACCGTTGCAGACACAACCGGATCAGTTTGCGTCAATGTTTGCGCATGTTCATCTGTGTCGTTTGTTGCAGAGAAAGATGGCAAATCATCGTCTTGTTTTGTTGCTTCAGATTGTAATGGGCCTATCTCTTGCTGACGAGCTAGTTCAAGTGCTGAAGGTGCAGAAAATAAAATATCATCACTCTCTTCTGTTGCTAATTCAGATTGCTGATTTTCTTTTTGATTTGAATTTTCAGTTAGTTCTGTAACAACATCCTGAGTATCATTTTCCTCTTCTTCATCCTCGTAATCAGCTTCATTTTGGCCTCTATTGGTAATAAAACCAATACATCCCAAAATAACAGCACCTATTTTTTCTGTGATTGTTAGCCAAGACCAGCCAGTAAATAGTGTGAAACCAATAGCCCAAACTGATAACAGTGCAAGAGTCGCACCTAAAACATTAAACCATGGTAATAGGGCTTTGCTAAACAAACTTCCAATAACACCACCAGAGCTGAAATTATAGATATCATCAAAATTAAGATCAGCCAATGCACAAGAGGTAGAGATCAGAGCCAAAGCACCAATCGTGCGAAGTGCAAGAGAAAAGAAGTCGGTGTATTCACGGTTTTTTTGGTAGCGCAGAGAATTCCAGCACCCAAAAACCACAACAACAGGAATTGCATAGGCCAGTAAACCAAATGCGGAAAACAGAATATCAGCTAACCATGCTCCAATACTACCGCCTAAATTTTGAATAGGCTCATTCCAAGTGGTTTGTGACCAACTAGGATCAGAGGGATGGAAGCTAAGTAATGAAACCATTAAAAAGACAGCGCCAATGCCGATAAGAATGAGAATTGCCTCCCAAATACGGCGACGGTTGCTTATCTTTGTTAAACGAATATTTTTATCTTCTGTATATTCCTGGCTCAAAGAGGACTCTCCAGGTTTAACTTAGGGTGAATTAAAACGGAACAACGCTGAGATACCCCAGCGTTGAAACTGTATGCATAAACAGGAGTGTACCTAACTTTTTCCTGCTTTGCACCAACCTATTAAGTTGGCTTAACGAGTTTTAATTACAAGGCGGTTACTTTGTTTCACTTCTTCCATAACCACGTATGTACGTGTGTCATTAACACCAGGAAGACGTAACAGAGTTTCACCGAGTAATTTACGATAAGCGGACATATCAGGTACACGAGTTTTCAACAGATAGTCAAAATCACCAGAAACTAAATGGCATTCTTGGATTTCTTCAAGTTTTTGAACGGCCATATTGAATTGTTCGAAAACATCTGGTGCACCACGGTTTAATGTGATTTCCACGAATACCAGTAATGATGCATCTAAGTAATGTGGGTTTAACAGTGCTGTATAACCAGAAATAAATCCTTGGCGCTCTAAACGGCGTACACGCTCTAAACAAGGTGTTGGTGATAAACCTACACGTTTAGATAACTCAACGTTTGAAATACGTCCATCTTTTTGAAGCTCATTTAGAATATTCCGGTCTATTCTATCAAGATCTTTACCCGGACGTTTTTTATTATCAATCATCTCTATACTCTCTTTCTCTTTTTCTCTTACTTTATTTTCCTATACCCATACCTGTACACCTTCAGCATCAATGTCGAAACCTCGGTATCAAACGGTCAGAGCAAACTACCAATCTATTTTCTTTTAATGCCAGATAAAAATTCTATTTTATCCAAATACTCATTAGCAAATATCACAAAGTAACTATCCCATACCCTGTCTGTCTAAAAAATAATACGTATAACATCCGAGGATAATTGTCTTTAACAATCATGTTTTCGCAAATGTACAGCGGATTGTCAAAGTAAATGAGTAAAAATCAGAACAAGGCGCTATGTTTATTCTCTATATACGCAAGATAAACATCAATTGTAAAGCAAAATGTTTCATGTTAATTCGATGATGTTAGCGTAATATAACTCTATAATTATTAAACTATATTAGTATTAACTATTGCTAAAATAGCTAAAATATTATGTCTATTTCTCGTCATTAGCTTTTTTTAACGTCTTATTTCTCCTACAATCCCTCAATTCGCATCACGCCTAATCAGAGATGAGGTATACATGAGCACCATCAAACATAGCAAACTTATTATTTTAGGTTCTGGTCCTGCGGGTTATACCGCCGCCGTTTATGCTGCAAGAGCAAACTTAGAACCAGTACTGATTACGGGTGTTGAAAAAGGTGGCCAACTGACAACGACAACAGAAGTCGAAAACTGGCCCGGTGACCCAGAAGGGCTAACAGGTCCCGGATTAATGGACCGCATGTTTCAGCACGCCGAAAAATTTAATACAGAGATTATCTCTGACCATATTAATAAAGTCGATCTGAAAAACCGTCCATTTCGCCTATTTGGTGATGAACAAGAATACACTTGTGATGCATTAATTATCGCAACAGGTGCTTCTGCACGTTATATCGGTTTACCTTCAGAAGAATCTTTTAAAGGCCGAGGCGTTTCTGCTTGTGCAACCTGTGACGGATTTTTCTATCGTAACCAGAAAGTCGCTGTCGTTGGTGGCGGTAACACCGCAGTAGAAGAAGCTCTGTATTTAGCTAATATTGCATCCGAAGTTCATCTGATCCACCGCCGTGATTCTTTCCGTTCTGAAAAAATCTTAATTAACCGTCTAATGGATAAAGTAAACAATGGCAATATTATTTTGCATACTGATCGTACCTTAGACGAAGTTCTTGGCGATGAAATGGGTGTAACGAAAGTTCGCTTAAAAGATACTAAGAGCGATAAAACCGAAGAATTAGATGTTATGGGTGTCTTTATCGCTATTGGACATAGCCCTAATACTGCTATTTTTGATGGTCAATTAGAATTAGACAATGGTTACATCAAAGTACAATCAGGTACTCAAGGTAATGCAACACAAACTTCTATTGAAGGGGTGTTCGCAGCAGGTGACGTAATGGATCACATTTATCGTCAAGCAATTACCTCTGCAGGCACAGGCTGTATGGCTGCTTTAGATGCAGAACGTTACTTAGACGCACAAAAATCCAACTAAAATCATCACTTCCTTTCAAGGCGCTATTTCAGTAGCGCCTTTTACCATGTAACATACTAGCCTGGTTGCCAAAGCGTATAACTACTTACTTTGGCCTTTCTGATACTTTGTATCTCACCTGCAGATTTGAATCTTTTCTTATGGATAAAACTAAACAAAATGAATTGGTTCGATGGCTGAAACAGCAAAGTGCTCCAGCCCGTCGATGGCTACGGCTATCAATGATCCTAGGTGTTGTAAGCGGTTTATTAATTATTGCCCAAGCATGGTTATTAGCTGTTTTACTTCAAGCGTTTATCATGGACAGTCTGAGCCGTGATACGCATATACCTACCTTTCTCACTCTTATTGGCATTTTTATCTTACGTGCCATCATTATGGCGATACGAGAGCGTGTAGGTTATCGCTGTGGTATGGCGGTCAGGCAACAAATTCGTAAAATCGTTCTTGATCGACTTGAAGAACTTGGCCCCGTTTGGGTTAAAGGTAAACCAGCGGGGAGCTGGGCTACAATTATTCTAGAGCAAATAGAAGATATGCAAGATTACTATGCTCGTTATCTTCCACAGATGTATCTCGCAACTATTGTACCTATTCTTATCCTTATCACCCTCTTCCCAGTTAACTGGGTTGCTGGATTAATTCTCTTTTTTACTGCACCACTGATCCCGTTATTTATGGCATTAGTTGGATTAGGCGCGGCAGATGCTAACCGTAGAAACTTTCTCGCATTAGGCCGCTTAAGTGGTAACTTCCTCGATAGATTAAGAGGGTTAGATACCTTGCGGTTATTTAACCGTGGTAATGCCGAAGTAAAACAAATTACAGAAGCAACAGAAGACTTCCGTAAACGCACGATGGAAGTGCTAAGAATGGCGTTCCTTTCTTCTGGCGTATTGGAATTTTTTACTGCTGTTTCTATTGCTGTGGTGGCTGTTTATTTCGGGTTTTCTTACTTGGGTGAACTTAATTTTGGTAGTTATGGTTTGGGTGTTACCCTCTTTTCAGGTTTCTTAGCGCTGATCCTTGCTCCTGAATTTTTTCAACCTTTACGAGATTTAGGCACTTATTATCATGCAAAAGCACAAGCAGTAGGTGCAGCAGAGTCTCTGGTTGAGTTTTTAGAGACCGACGGTGAAAAACCACAATTCACAGGCAATGAGCGAATCAATACAACAGAAAGTATTGAGATAATAGCTCATGATCTAGAAATTCTATCTCATCAAGGAGTCAAACTTGCGGGACCATTAAACTTTACCATTAACCCTAATCAACGAATTGCGATTGTGGGTCTAAGTGGTGCGGGCAAAAGTTCGTTATTAAATGCGCTACTCGGTTTTTTACCTTATCGTGGCTCATTAAAAGTAAATGGTGTTGAATTGACGCAACTCTCGCCTGAAGCATGGCGTCAATGTTTAAGTTGGGTGGGACAAAATCCAAATTTACCAGAACAAACCTTGCTAGATAATATTCGCTTAAGCAATCCTAATGCCAGCGATGAACAAATCAATATTGCTATTGAAAAAGCGTATGTCAGCGATTTTATTGATGAGTTACCCGACGGCTTAAATACGATTATTGGTGATAGTGCTGCTCGCCTTTCCGTTGGCCAAGCTCAGCGTATTGCTGTTGCTCGTGCTTTGTTGTCACCTTGTCAATTTTTGTTATTAGATGAACCAGCAGCAAGCCTTGATTCTCATAGTGAACAACGCGTGATGTATGCGCTTAATAACGCCTCATTAAATCAAACAACTTTGCTTATTACTCATCTACTCGAAGAGACTTTGGATTACGACCAAATTTGGGTGATGGAAAAAGGTCAAATTATTGAAACGGGCACTTATGCATCATTAAGCCAACAGAATGGCACTTTTGCTCGTCTTCTTGCTCATCGTAAAGAGGAACTTTAATTTATGAAAGTATTGCTTCCTTTTCTCGCACTCTATCGTCGCCACTGGTTTATGTTATTGCTTGGTATTGTTCTTGCTATCTTAACTTTACTGGCGAGCATTGGTCTCTTAACACTGTCAGGTTGGTTTTTAGCAGGAACATCTCTTGCAGGCTTTGCAGGGATTTATAGTTTTAACTATATGCTACCCGCCGCAGGTGTGCGAGGTGCTGCAATTTTTCGTACTGCGGGCCGTTATTTTGAAAGACTTGTTAGCCATGATGCAACGTTTCGCGTATTGTCACACCTGCGTGTATTCACCTTTAAAAAGATCCTCCCTCTTTCACCAGGTGGAATTGCACGTTTTCGTCAAGGTGAGTTACTGAACCGCTTAGTTGCTGATGTTGAAACGCTAGATCACCTTTATATTCGCGTTATTTCCCCTATTATTGCCGCTTTTGTCGTCATTATGACAATTATGTTTGGCCTTGGGTTAATCGATGCACGCCTAGCCAATACGCTAGGTGGTATTATGCTTACCTTGCTGATTGTTTTGCCTTTCATATTCTATTATGCAGGTAAACCAATTGGACGTGATCTCACCGATTTACGGGGCCAATATCGCGCAGTATTAACCAGCATGTTGCAAGGACAAGCTGAATTAACTGTTTTTGGTGCATTACCTCGTTTTAGACAAAATTTGGCACAACTTGAATCTAAATGGCTACGTAGACAAGCACAACAGGCAAACTTAACTGGCTTATCACAAGCACTAATGATCCTTGCATCAGGCCTAACAGCAACATTAATTCTATGGTTGGCGGCAGGGGGTATCGACAATAATTTTATGCCAGAAGCGTTAATTGCCTTATTTACATTCTGTGCATTAGCAGCATTTGAATCTTTAGCCCCTGTTACTGTCGCTTTCCAGCATTTAGGACAAGTAATGACGTCAGCAACACGTATTTCTCATTTAATTGAGCAAAAACCTGATGTCACTTTTCCTGAAAAAGGAGGAGAAACAGACGATCGCGCTACACTGAAAATGCGCAATATTTGCTTTACTTATCCCACCCAACCAATGCAAGTTATCAATCACGTTGATTTAACGATTGAAGCAGGACAACACATTGCATTGTTAGGAAAAACAGGTTGTGGTAAATCAACACTATTGCAATTAATCAACCGCGCTTTTGATCCGACTCACGGTACTATCAGCTTAAATAACTTACCTATTGCTGAGTATGACGAAGCGACATTACGTTCAATGATGTCAGTTGTCCCTCAACGCGTTCATGTCTTTAGTCACACATTAAGAGAAAATCTATTGATGGCAAAAGAACAGGCAACAGATGAAGAGCTTAAAGATGTTCTTCAGCAAGTTGGTCTTGGGCAACTACTTGAAAATGATGAAGGCTTAAACGCATGGATGGGTGATGGCGGTAGACAGCTCTCTGGCGGCGAACAGCGGCGTTTAGGACTTGCAAGAGCGCTACTCCACAATGCACCTCTTGTATTGCTTGATGAGCCAACAGAAGGCCTTGATGCCGATACAGAACAGCAGATCCTCACACTCTTGCATCAGCATTGCCAAGGTAAAGCCGTATTAATGATCACTCACAGACTTCACGGTTTAGATAAAATGGATAAAATCTGCGTTATGGATGGCGGAAAAATCGTTGAAACAGGCACCCATGCTTCGTTGTTACAGCAACAGGGGCATTATGCTAAATTTCATCAAAGACAAGCACTATTAACTCCGACTCACGAGGCATAATATGCCGTTGTTTCAATTAGATGATAGTGATTTGGATTTTCCAGAGCCTCATTTAGCATTAAAAGAGCCTAATGGATTATTAGCGATAGGGGGAGAAATCTCCCCTTCTCGATTACGTGTTGCATATCAATCAGGGATCTTCCCTTGGTATTTTCCCTACGAAGAGCCATTATGGTGGTCACCTGATCCCAGGGCTGTTTTACCAGCAGGTGATTTGCATATTGGGCGCAGTTTACGTAAATTTATTCGTCATCATCCGTATAGAATAACGCTAAATCATGCCTTTGCTTCAGTGATAGAGGCCTGTTCTATTCGTGATGAAGGTACATGGATAGGCCCTGATATTAAAGAAGGTTATGAAGCGTTGTATCATCAAGGTGAAGCACATTCTGTTGAAGTATGGGAAGGTGATAAACTCGTAGGTGGATTATACGGCGTCAATATCGGTGCGGTTTTTTGTGGTGAATCGATGTTTAGTCGCAGAGATAATGCTTCTAAATGTGCCTTTATTGCTTTTTATAACCATTTTCTTCGTTATGGGGGTCAACTATTTGATTGTCAGGTGCTAAACTCTCATACTGCCTCGTTAGGCGCCAGTGAGATCTCGCGTGACCATTATTTAGATGCATTATCGCGCTGGAAAAAAGTGATTATTGATAAAAAGTGTTGGTATCAGCAATCGTTGGAATTATAATCACTGCTTGTTTTTGTAAAGCCCTTCTTAATTTAAGACAGAATCGAGAAGATCATTCTGTTATTTATGCAAAAAGGTTTATACAAAAATTTTATCTTGCACACCCATTATGTGGTTAGGGTGTTGCTATTTTATTGCTACAAATACCACAAAACAAAGAATTACGACTTCTGTTATTACTTTTTATTTCACAAAGTAAAACGCAAGTTGCGGTAAGGATGTTAAGTGCAATAGCAAGGTGAACACCATTGCTATCCAATAACATTCCTTTACATAGGACAATATTTTCGGCATTATCTTGCCGTTTAAAAAATATGGTTATTAAAACTTAGAGGATTAGATGGCCAAAGAAGACAACATTGAAATGCAAGGCACTGTACTGGATACTCTGCCAAACACGATGTTCCGCGTAGAATTAGAAAACGGACACGTCGTTACCGCTCATATCTCAGGAAAAATGCGTAAAAACTATATTCGTATCCTGACAGGCGACAAGGTTACCGTTGAGCTGACCCCATATGACCTGAGCAAAGGCCGTATCATCTTCCGTAGCCGTTGATCCCAATCTGTTCTCTCCCGCTATTGTCATATAACGGGTGAAAAAAACACCACAGGCAAGGCATTTATTGATGCTCACCTGTGGTGTATGTTTTTATAGCTTAGTAAGATTAACCGCTATCGTTAGATAACGGTGTCTTCATTCTTGGCCAGTTTCTCTTGGCTAACAAACTCATAATTCAATTTGCCTGCCAACTTATCTAATGTCACAGAAACTGAACCACCATTGACAAGAGAGCCAAATAAAATCTCATTAGCTAATGGTTTTTTCAAGTTGTCTTGAATAACACGCGCCATTGGCCTTGCGCCCATCGCTTTATCATAGCCTTTATCGCACAACCATTGACGTGCTTCTTGACTAACTTCTAGCGATACCCCCTTATCATCTAGCTGCACTTGTAGCTCGACAATAAATTTATCCACTACCATAGAGATAATTTCTGGTGATAATGCATTAAACCAAATAATACTATCTAAACGGTTACGAAACTCTGGTGAGAACGCTTTTTTGATTTCGACCATCGCATCAGTGCTGTTATCTTGCTCTGTAAACCCAATCGATTTACGTTGCGTTTCACGCACACCAGCATTGGTTGTCATCACTAAAATGACATTACGAAAATCGGCTTTACGACCATTGTTATCCGTTAATGTACCGTTATCCATGACTTGTAACAGGATATTGAATACATCAGGATGTGCTTTTTCAATTTCATCAAGTAACACAACGGAATATGGATTTTTAATAACGGCGTCCGTTAATAATCCACCTTGATCAAAACCAACATAACCAGGAGGCGCACCAATTAAACGACTTACCGTATGTCTTTCCATATATTCTGACATATCAAAGCGTAGTAGTTTAACATTCAACGCTTTCGCTAATTGTACAGTAACTTCTGTTTTACCTACCCCAGTTGGGCCAGCAAATAAGAATGAACCTACTGGTTTGTTATCTTGACCTAAGCCCGCTCGACTCATTTTAATGGCTTCAGATAATGCATGAATTGCAGGATCTTGACCGAATACCAACATTTTTAATTGGTTATCAAGATTTTTCAGTATTGATTTATCACTACTAGAAACTGTTTTTTCAGGAATACGTGCAATTTTAGCAACGACTGATTCAATATCAGAAACATTGATCGTTTTTTTGCGTTTACTTGGTGCAATTAAACGTGTTTTTGCACCCGCTTCATCAATAACATCAATGGCTTTATCTGGTAGATGCCTATCAGTGATATATTTAACCGATAAGTCCACTGCGGCCTGAATCGCTTTATTAGTATAACGGACTTCATGGTGCGCTTCGTATTTCTGGCGCAATCCTTTGATGATCAAAACCGTCTCATCTGGAGATGGCTCAGTGACATCAATTTTTTGGAAACGACGCGCAAGCGCTCTGTCTTTTTCAAAAATATTACTAAATTCTTGATAAGTCGTAGAACCTATAACGCGAATCCGACCACCAGATAACAATGGCTTAATTAAGTTTGCCGCATCAACTTGTCCCCCCGATGCTGCTCCTGCACCAATAATAGTGTGGATCTCATCAATAAATAAGATGCTTTTTTCATCTTTTTCGAGGGTTTTCAGTAACGCTTTAAAGCGTTTTTCGAAATCACCACGATATTTGGTTCCCGCTAATAGCGAACCAATATCTAGTGAGTAAATAGTGTAGCCCTTCATAACGTCAGGAACATCATCTTGCTCAATACGCCATGCAAGCCCTTCTGCAATTGCCGTTTTACCGACGCCTGATTCGCCCACTAATAGCGGGTTATTTTTTCGACGACGACATAATACTTGAATAGTTCGTTCTAATTCAGCTTGACGCCCAATCAGAGGATCTATTTTACCTTGGCGCGCTAACTGATTAAGGTTAGTGGTAAAATTATCCATATGATCGTCACCTTGAGGCATCTCTTGCTGAGATTGTGCGTTCATATCATTCATGTCAGAAAGATCTTCGTTTTGTTGATCTTCTTTTGAAATACCATGAGAAATAAAATTCACGACATCAAGGCGACTAACGTCATGTTTACGTAATAAGTAAGCTGCGTGAGATTCTTGTTCACTAAAAATAGCCACCAGCACATTAGCGCCAGAAACTTCATTTTTACCTGATGATTGAACATGAAAAACAGCACGCTGTAATACACGCTGAAAACTCAGCGTTGGCTGTGTTTCTCTGTCTACATTTTCAGGCAAAATAGGGGTTGTTTTACGAATAAAGACTTCAAGTTCTTCGCGTAAGACTGCTAGATCGACTTTACAAGCTTCCAATGCTTCGCGTGCCGATTTATTACTTAATAGCGCCAACAACAGGTGCTCTACAGTCATAAATTCGTGTCTGTTATCACGGGCTTTCGCGAATGCAACATTAAGACTCAGCTCTAATTCGTGATTAAGCATAAGCACCTCCTCCTTAAAAAACTAACCGGATCATGCCTGTTCAAGAGTGCACAAAAGTGGGTATTCGTTTTCTCTCGCATACAGATTAACTTGAGCCACTTTTGTTTCGGCAATATCCGCACTATAAACCCCACAAACTCCTTTCCCTTTATGATGAACGTCCAACATAATTTGCGTTGCTTTTTCCTCGCTAAGGAAAAAATACATCGTAAGCACTTCTACAACAAAATCCATGGGGGTGTAATCATCATTATTCAAGATCACCTTATACATGGCTGGTGGCTCATTTTTCTGATGAACATCTTCCCCTAACGTGGTTTCTGTTAAAAAATCAAACTGACCCATTGTTTTGCATTACTCATAGTTTTGTTAAACGTCATTTTCAATTATGACATTTAGTTTACCATCTCACAGGAAAGTCTGCCTATCAACGCTTTTTTATTCCTTCTTTTTGCATTCAAAAAATTACAAAGCGTTAGCTACATCAAAATTTCGCCTTATCGAAACACTTTCTATCCCCTTCACCTCTTGACGACTGAAACAATAAAATAGAGTATGTTTTATGAACAGCTCAGTAAATATACTGAAAGTGATGTTAAACAAATAAATACAAGTATATGAGAGAAGCTAAGTATGGAGACAGGTACAGTAAAGTGGTTCAATAACGCTAAGGGCTTTGGTTTCATTACCCCTGAAAAAGGTGGCGAGGATATTTTTGCCCACTATTCAACAATTAGAATGGAAGGCTACCGCACACTTAAAGCGGGGCAGAAAGTTAATTATAGCACGATAAAAGGGCCTAAAGGTGACCATGCTGACCTTATCATTCCTATTGTCGAATAGAAGATAATTTACAGTATAGATAAACCCAATAAAAAATACCTTTTACTCATAATAGTTGGGTATTTTTAGTTAAACAGAATACCTAATTCATTCAAATAAAAGCCCTTTATATTTTAAGGGCTTTTATCTTATGGTTTGAATTATTCTCTCGCGAGGGCATCTATTGGATTCATTTTTGCTGCATTTCTTGCAGGTAAAAATCCAAAAATAATTCCAATAGCAGTCGAACAAATAAAAGCACTCACTAATGCAATGGGCTGAAAGACGAAATGCCAATCAGGCAACATAGCACTTGCAATCATGGCAATACCAAATGACAGGCCTATTCCCAGTAATCCGCCTACTAGACAAACCAATACAGATTCTATAAGGAATTGTTGCATCACATCACTAGCTCTGGCACCAACCGCCATTCTAATACCAATTTCTCGCGTTCTTTCAGTCACTGAAACCAGCATAATATTCATTACACCAATCCCCCCCACGACCAATGAAATAACGGCCACTAAAGTGAGAAACAGTTGCATTGTTTGAGTGGTACTTTCAGCAGCCTTAATAAAGCTATCAAGGTTATAAGTGAAAATATCTTTTTTACCATGCCTAATTGTTAATAAACGGAGAATTTGTTGTTCTGCAACGCTGGCATCATAACCTTCAATTGCCCTTACTGTAATACTATCAAGATAACTTCGATTCAAAATGCGACTATTTAGAGTACTGTAAGGTACCCAAACACGTAATGACTGCCCATTGCCAAAAGCCGATTTTTTCTCAGCAATGACACCAACAATCGTAGAGGGAATATTACGAATAATAATTTGCTCACCAATAACCTCTTTTTTATTAGGAAAGAATCGCTGACGGGTATTTTCATCAATAACAACAACTTGGGCTTGTCGCTGGATCATATCAGGTGTAAATGAGCGACCTTGTGAAAACGTCATCGCATACACAGTGAAATAATCATCACTAACTCCCGCAACAGATGCTGGCGAATCTTGGTTTCCACGACGTAATCGCGTACTAAATTGCACTTGTGGTGTAACCGCTTGCACATAAGATTGCTGTTTTAAAGCAAAAACATCTTGTAGCGTTAATGATTGCCTATCTTCTGGTGAGTCGCTCCCGAAATCTTTCCCGGGATAGATATCAATCGTATTAGAACCAATCGCTTTTATATCAGCCAGCACCATGCTTTTAGCTGCATCACCAATGACAATAATCGTGACGACAGAGGCTATGCCAATAATAATGCCGAGCATCGTTAGCAAAGTGCGTACTTTATTCACAACCATGGCACGCCAGGCCATATCTAATGCTTGTGTAAAACGCCCGAATATTTGCCCGAAATAAGGAGATGGTAAAACAGCTGTTGTCTCTTTTTTAACTTTATTTACTGTTATTTGATGGCAGTTATCATTAATGATTTCACCATCTTTTATTTCTATAATTCTTTCAGCTTGTGCCGCAATTAAAGGATCATGCGTTACGATAATAACTGTATGCCCTTGTTCATTTAATTGCTTCAAAATAGCCATTACTTCTTTACCAGAATGACTGTCTAATGCACCAGTAGGCTCATCAGCAAGAATGACCTCGCCACCATTCATCAACGCTCTCGCAATACTTACACGTTGTTGCTGGCCACCAGAAAGTTGATTAGGTCGATAATCAATACGTTCGCCTAATCCTAAACGAGTTAATAATTCACGTGCTCTTTCTTTACGTTGAGTGGCATTTTTATCTGCATAGATGGCTGGAATTTCAACATTCTGTTCTGCACTTAAATGAGACATTAAATGATAGCGCTGGAAGATAAAACCAAAATGCTCACGACGTAATGCAGCAAGTTGATCGCCATCCATTTTCGCAACACTTTGGCCAGCAACTTTATATTCACCGCTGTTGGGTTTATCTAAACAGCCTAAAATATTCATTAAAGTTGATTTACCAGAACCAGAAGCGCCAATAATCGCCACCATTTCGCCAGCATTAATCGTTAATGAGATTTTATTGAGAACAACGGTTTCTTCTTCACCATTGTTATATATGCGACTAACCTCATTGAGTTCTAATAATGCCGGCATTATGCTTCTCCTGAAGTTTCACCCAGAATAACCTCATCGTTTTCTTTTAATCCGCTGAGAACTTCGGCATAAACATCAGTACGCATACCTATTTTTACTGTGCGTTTTTCTGGCTGACCATTAACCAATACATCAACATAATATTCATTAATGCCTACATTATCACCTAACACAGAAAGCGGAACGAGAAGCACATTTTTCTTATTTTCGATAAGAATTTTAACTTGAGCAGTCATTTGCAACCGTAATAAATGCTGTTCATTAGGTACTTCAAAACGAGCATAGTAGAAAATAGCATCATTAATTTTTTCAGGGGTCGGCAAAATATCTTTCAACTTACCACTGAAGGCTTTATCTGGTGCGCCTAGAACTGTAAAAGAGGCACTAAGGTCGGGTTTTAAATAGATAACATCCGCTTCAGAGACTTCCGCTTTTACCAGCATCGTATCTAAATCGGCTAAAGTTAAAATCGTTGGAGCCTCTTGTGCAGCAATGACGGTTTGGCCTTCAAGCGTTTTAATAAACGTCACTATGCCATCCATAGGCGCAGTGATACGTGTATATTGCAGATTCGTTTTTGCTGTATCTAACGTAGCTTGGTTCTTTTTAATTTGTGCTTGATAAGTGATGATACGTGCTTTTTTTACTTCAACATCGGTTTTAGTGCGATCAAGTTCATCTTGCGCAATAGCATGAGTACCAATCAGCTTTAATTGACGTTGATATGTAAGTTGCGCTAAACGTAATTCGGCCTGTGCCTGCTGAAGGTTTGCTCTAAGCTCATTGTTGGTTTCCTGCGATTCAGTGACGTCATTTTGCGCTTTCTTAGGATCAATAATCGCTAACAAGTCCCCCTTTTTAACCGCATCGCCTTCTTTCACAAACAAAGTTTGTAATTGACCACTGACTTGCGCACCCACATCAACTTTACGCACAGCATCAAGCTTCCCTGTTGCGGTCACTTCTTTTGACAAATCACCTCGTGTGATCTGTTGCGTTTGATATATCGGTGCCTTCTCTTTTGGCCAAAAAAAGTATGTCGCAATTGCTGCAAAAATTAAAATAAGGGTGAGTGTTCTCCCTCGCTTTTTTAAAGATAAAAAAGCCATGTTTTTTCCTTTTTAAACATAAAAATCTAATAAATAAAACAACGCGTTAGCTATGAACTTTTATTCTCATAGCTAAATAAAATAAGTGTAGATCTCGTGAATTTATCTTACTGACACAAGTGTAATGAATTCGAACTAATTCGCCTTACCTCTTGCAAGCCATGCAACACGAGAAAACATACTTTTCAATATGGAAGGGATGGAATCTATTCCACGTTGAGCTGCATTGTTAGCTACCGTTAGTGCAAGATCTGGCTTTGATGAACGTTGAATAGCTTTAATAATCACTCGACGAGTCGGCCATTTTTCATTATCTGGCACACCGGCTACATTATGATATACATTACGAAAGCCTTCTTTGTATAAAAAGTGTTCCATATCTAATGCCGGGAGCTTCGTTAATCTATCACGCTCTGCGTCATTGCTTTTTAACGCAAAATCCTTAACGGTAGCGGCATATTTCTTACCCGCTTCATCACCATCCACTAAGGTATGCCATTCTATACCCATATAGGTTGCGTACTTTAATAATGGCTTAAGTCCACATTGAGCAAATTCAATGACTTTTATTCCTTCCGCTTCAAAGAAATAATTACATTGCCTTGCTAATTCGTTCATTAACCAAATCTCTGTTTCGCCTTCAACCAATAACCAACAACGCGCAAATAACGCAGAGGGTCGGTTATAACGAATATGAAAGGAGATACGTCGCTCTTCATCAGAATGTAGTTGCTGCTCCCCAACACGATAAGCAGCAACTTTATCGGTATCACGCACTAAACGACACACGCTCTCTAATGGTGCAAGTGACAATAATTCACCTGAATTTGTGGTCGTGATCCGTTGTAATGAGAAAAGATTGAGTAATCCCCAAGCCACCGAAAGCATAATAGGATGTAAACGCGTTTCTGGATTTTCAACAATCACAATAGGCCTTGCATAAGGATCTAACGCAGCACTACCACGAGATTGTAAGATAGAAGAGAACATCCCCAAGATAATTAATCGAATACTTCTTTGATTGGGTTTTGCCAGCACTTTATTAATATTTTCTAAAGCGTGCCAACCACGTACATGAGGCTCGTTAACCTTGCGATGGCGAGGGCGAGATTTAAACAACAACGAACCGTGATCTGCAAAATAGTGCCCTAACAGTTGTTGCATTGCATCGAGTCCTTCACGTAAATCATCATCTGACAACTCATCAGGATTTTTGACTAACGCTTTGGTTAACTCACTCATTTTATTATTAAACGCTTCTCGGTGAGGATTATTATGAGGATCGATAACGTCAGAGGCAAGATCACGAACAAAACGCGCATCTTGTAAGCGAAGAACAGGATAAAGCCTAACTATCTCTGCAATGATTTCTTGAGTTTGTCCATTAGGTAAGCGAATTTGCTTTCCTTCTTTATCCAGAAAATAGCGGAATGTTTTTACATTCTTTTGTTCATCTAATTCAGCGCTGATACGGTAATAGATATGTTTTAGTTCATCATCATTTGCAACCCATACAGGCGCTATTTTATGGAAACGATAAGAACGATGTCGTCCAGGGCGTGATTCAGTAAATGTCAGAATAATTTGTAGACTTTTTTTACTATTTTCTTCCGACTCATTCGGCAAACGATGGAAATCCTCGGGTGTAAATGCATATTGATAGGTTTCAATACCCAAGCTGAGTGTTAACGCATCAAGTAATGAGCTTTTACCCCACGCATTTTCACCCACTAAGACTGTATTCATATCAAGAGGTAATGAAAGACGATTAAGTCCACGGAATCCAACAATTTCCACTCTTTCTAAATACATAAATGCCCTCGTTAGTTACGACTAAGCTATGTTTTTTTATTCTTTCTATCTTAATTTTATGCTTAATCTGCCAATAATTTCACTTAATGAATATTTTCATTAAATCACAGTTAAAGAGTGTCGTAATAAAATTTACTCAACTATTCGATATATACCCAAATCGTTCGCTTTTCAAACAATTAAAGCCACTTATCGGTAAACATGTTAGGCTCATGGCTTCAATAAAAATTTTAGATTTATCTCAGCTTCTGTATCCACAACAACATAAGTAAATGTTATAATACAGACAGCGTTATTAATTTATTTTATAATTTGAGTGCACTCAGTAAGGAATAGAAATGTTATCAGGGTTATTGATTATCCTACTGCCACTTTTTGTAGGGTATTTGATTAAGTTAAACAATCGCCCATTACTTCATCTGGCAAATCGCCTACTCAGTGCGATGGTTTACGTTATCCTATTTCTAATGGGCGTCAGTTTAGCCATGTTAGATAATATTGGTGAAAATTTAGTCTCTATTCTTGCTTATGCCAGCGTTTTCTTTTTATGTACCTTTGGTGCAAATTTACTATTTTTATGGCTATTGGATAAAAAAGATCCTTGGCATGTCCCTGCACATAAGCAATCTAAGCCCCCATCACGCATAAAAATGGTACTTGAATCACTACAATTATGCGGTGTCGTTGTTGTCGGTTTTTTTGTTGGCTTAACAGGCTGGTCAATCTTTCATTATGCATCTCATGCTAGCCAAGGTGCGCTTATCTTCTTGCTGTGGTTAGTCGGATTACAATTACGTAATAGCGGAATGAGCCCAAAACAAATTTTAATTAACCGCCGAGGAACAACCGTTGCTGTTGTCATGGGGGTAAGTGCGCTTGCAGGTGGTGCTTTAGCTGCTTATTTACTAGGGTTGCCGATGAAAATGGGATTAGCCATTGCATCTGGATATGGTTGGTACTCTTTATCTGGGATTGTACTTACCGATGCATTTGGTCCTGTTATTGGTAGTACTGCGTTTTTCAATGATTTAATGCGTGAATTAGCGGCAATTATGCTTATTCCTATCATTGTTAATCGTTATAGAAACACGGCATTAGGGATTTGTGGTTCAACTTCCATGGACTTTACTTTACCTGTTTTACAAAGAAGCGGCGGTGTTGCCATCGTTCCTGCGGCTATTGTGCATGGATTTGTTTTAAGTTTAATCACACCAATCTTAATGGCGTTCTTTACTTCATAGAAAAATCAGTAACAATAGAACGATAACGTTCTCTTTTTACAATGGATTAACCATGAATCAACAGCGTGTATTAGTACTTGGTGCAAGTGGGCATATTGGTCAAAATCTTATTCCAGCTTTGATAGAGCAAGGTCATCAGGTCACTGCAGGTGCCCGTCGAGTAGACTGGATGATGTCTCAAGGTTGGGAAAATACACGCTGTATCTTTGTCGATTTATATGATCCTGAAACCTTAAACAAAGTCATGCATGATACTGATATTGTTTATTACCTTGTTCATAGCATGAGCGATGCACATAATTTAATTGAGCAAGAGCGTAAAGCGGCAATCAATGTTGTGGAAGCATTAGAAGGCAGTAATGTTAAACAAATTATCTTCTTAAGTGCGTTACAACATAAAGATCAACAATATTCACCTCATCTTATTGCCCGAAAACTAACGGGGGAAGTGTTAAGAACCAGCGCTATTCCCGTGACTGAAATTCGCACCTCAATGATTGTCGGACCAGGCTCTGCTGCCTTTGAGATTATGCGTGATATGGTTTACAACCTCCCTATTCTTACACCGCCACGTTGGGTTCGTTCTAAATCTTCCCCTATTGCGCTCAAAAATTTAATTCACTATTTAACTGAAATTATTCATCACCCCACTCATCAACACCGTATTTTTGATGCCGGAGGTCCTGAATATATTAGCTATCAAACCCTTTTTGAGCGCTTTATTAAAATCTCAGGTAAAAAACGCGTATTAATCCCACTACCGATGCCCGGTAGTCTTATTTCTGCCGGCTTTATCAGTATGATCACTTCTGTGCCAACCTCTATTGCCAAAGAGCTGATCCAAGGGCTTAAATACGATCTCCCAGCCAATGATGAACCATTACGTAAACTTATTCCTCAAACCCTAATTAAATTTGATGATGCAGTAAAAGAGACACTCGCTGATGAAGCAGCAGCTTTAGATAACAAAGATTGGGGTTACTCTCCTGCTGTTCGTAGTCGTTGGAAACCTGGCTATGGCTATTACCCTAAAAATGCAGGTTATACAGTATCCACACCAGCAAGCGCAGCATCGCTTTGGCATACAGTGCAACAAATCGGCGGAGAACAAGGCTATTTTTATGGTAATGCGTTATGGAAAATACGCGCCATTATGGATGATATCGCTGGAAATAAAGTCACTTACGGACGCCCTTCTAGAGAAACATTAGTGCTTGGCGATATGATTGATGGTTGGCGAGTGATCAAACTTGAGCCTGAAAAACAGCTCACACTATTATTTGGAATGAAAGCGCCCGGTTTAGGTAGACTTTCTTTCACAATCCACGACAGTGGTAATCTTCGTTCAATAGATGTTCGTGCTTGGTGGCACCCAGCAGGATTTAGTGGATTACTTTATTGGTTCGCGATGATGCCCGCGCACTTATTTATTTTCAAAGGTATGGCTAAAACAATAAGTATTAACGCTTATAAACTGGATAAAAATTCATCTAACGGTGAGAAAAAATAGCTAAACTACCCATTTTTATATAAAGAAACCACTTTATTATGCAGTTTTAGTTGCATAATTATTCTTACCGTTTTATTATTTGAAACAGTTGATGACTATTCAAAAAAAACGCATGAGTATTCAATTAAAAAACATAAATTGTTTCTACGGTTCGCACCAAGCGCTCTATGACATTAATCTAGAATGCTCTGCCGGTGAAACAATGGTTCTATTAGGACCAAGTGGTGCGGGTAAGAGCTCACTAATGAGAGTTCTCAATTTATTAGAAATGCCACGTTCAGGCGAATTAGAGATTGCTGGTCTGCATTTTGACTTTAGCCAACAGCCTAATGCAAAGGCAATTCGCTTATTACGCCAAAATGTGGGTATGGTATTTCAACAATACAATTTATGGCCACATTTAACGGTTCTTGATAATTTAATTGAAGCACCTTGTCGTGTATTAGGTTTATCAAAACCACAAGCCAAAGAAAAAGCAATGAAATTACTTGAGCGTTTGCGTTTAAGTGATTATGCAGGGCGTTTTCCTCTACATTTATCTGGAGGACAACAACAACGTGTTGCTATTGCAAGAGCATTAATGATGGAGCCTCAAGTTCTCTTATTTGATGAACCAACGGCAGCATTAGATCCTGAAATTACAGCTCAAGTTGTTGATATCATTAAAGAGCTTTCTGAAACGGGTATTACACAAGTTATTGTGACCCACGAAGTTGAAATTGCACGCAAAGCCGCGAGCAAAGTTGTATATATGGAAAACGGCCGTATTATAGAGCAAGGTGATAACTATCGTTTCACTGCTCCACAAACGGAAGCTTTTGCTAATTACTTGTCACACTAAATCAGGATCAGACAATGAAAAAAATATTATTTGCAGCACTTCTGACCAGTATTACACTTTCTGCAACTGCGGCTGAGAAAGAGACAATTCGTTTTGCAACTGAAGCAACGTATCCTCCATTTGAAATGATTGATGCGAATAATCAAATTGTGGGATTTGATGTTGATTTAGCCAATGCGATGTGTGCAAAAATTAATGCTGACTGTACCTTTACCAATCAGTCATTTGATAGTTTAATTCCGAGTCTGAAATTCCGTCGTTTTGAAGCGTTAATGGCGGGTATTGATATTACGCCAGAGCGTCAAAAACAAGTTGATTTCACTGATTCTTACTATGATAACTCGGCAGTATTTATCACAGTAACAGGTAAAATTTCTGATGTTGCGAGCTTAAAAGGCAAACAAATTGGTGTCCAGAATGGGACAACCCATCAGAAATTCATCAATGAACAACACAAAGAGATGAAAACTGTTCCTTATGACAGTTATCAAAATGCAGTATTAGATCTTAAAAATGGTCGTATCGAGGCTATCTTTGGTGATACTGCTGTTGTTAATGAATGGCTGAAAAAGAATCCTGAATTAGGTATTGTAGGCGACAAAGTTGCAGATCCTAACTACTTTGGTACAGGCCTTGCGATCGCAGTAAGAAAAGGTAATGCTGATTTACAAGATAAATTAAACAAAGCATTAGCTGAAGTAAAAGCTGATGGCACCTATGATGTCATTTATAAAAAATGGTTTGAATAACAATAATAGCTTAATAAATGAATGAAATAACAACTCTAGCAGGTGCGGCCGTCACAACGGTCACACTTGCTATTTCTGCTCTTATCATCGGGTTAGTTCTAGCCATGCTGTTTACAGCTTGGGAATCCGCGAGATGGAAAGCCTTTGCTTTCTTAGGAACATGTTGGGTAACACTAATTAGAGGACTACCAGAAATGCTGGTGGTTCTTTTTGTCTATTATGGCACCTTGCAAGGTGTCATGATGTTAATGGATGGAATTGATCTTGGTGCTTTCACCTTACAAATTGATTTTGGTGATACTGAATCATTGCCTTTCTATTGCGGTGTTATCGCCCTTTCACTTCTTTATGCGTCTTATGCCTCCCAAACTTTACGTGGTGCATTAAAAGCAGTACCTACAGGACAGTGGGAAGCTGGCCAAGCCTTAGGCATGGGCCGTATTACTATTTTCTTCCGATTTATCATGCCTCAAATGTGGCGTCACGCTTTACCGGGTTTGGGTAATCAGTGGTTAGTTCTATTAAAAGATACGGCTTTAGTCTCATTAATCAGCGTTAATGATTTAATGTTACAAACACAAAGTATCGCTAACCGAACTCAAGAGCCTTTTACTTGGTATAGCATTGTTGCATTAATTTATTTGGCAATTACGTTGGTCAGTCAATATATCCTGAAATGGTTAGAAATGAGAACGACCCGATTTGAACGGAGTGCCTCATAATGTGGGATTATATTGTTGATATTTTACCGGGATTACCAACTAGCCTTTCTTTAACATTTGTGGCTCTATTGGTTGCATTTACTCTCTCGGTTTTAATGACTTTTGTTTTGGCATTAAAAACACCGGTTATTAGCCAAATAGTAAAAGCCTATATTACCTTATTTACTGGTACGCCTTTATTAGTACAGTTCTTCTTAATCTATTATGGCCCTGGGCAATTTCCTGTGTTGAAAAACTTCCCAACAATGTGGGAGTTATTATCAACACCTTGGTTTTGTGCCATGGTCACATTAGCATTAAACAGTGCGGCTTATTCAACTTTACTTTTCTATGGTGCGGTAAGAGCAATTCCATCAGGACAGTGGCAATCCTGTCAAGCGTTAGGAATGTCACCCGTACAAACAGCAAGAGTGATATTACCTTACGCATTTAAGCGTGCGCTTTCATCCTATTCAAACGAAGTGGTCTTAATATTCAAAAGTACCTCACTTGCCAGTACTATCACCCTACTTGAATTAACTGGTTATAGCCGACAAGTTTTTGGTCAAAGTTATGATGTGATGGTTTTTGTTGCAGCAGGCATTATTTATCTGTGTATCAACGGAATACTGACACTCTTAATGAGATTGATTGAGAAGAAAGCCTTAGAGTTTGAGCATCGTAATTAAAAGCGCGTAAGCCGACTTGTCAATATAAAAACACCCCAGCAGTTTGAACTAACCCCAAAAGTTGGACACCAACTTTGGGGTGTTTTTTTTATGTCTGAATAAATAATGTATTAACACTGATCTGTTATTTTTTAATAACTATCTTAGCTATCTTTTAATACCAATAATGTAAGGACTTCATAGTGAGAAGTATGAGGAAACATATCAAACAATTGCACTCTATCTATCTGATAGTGTGTAAGTTGCTGAATATCTTTAGCCATGGTTTGAGCATTGCAGCTAGAGTACAAAATAAAGCGAGGTTTCATTGTATTTAAATAGCCACACAGTGCCTCTCCGATCCCTCGTCTTGGCGGATTAACAAGCACTAATTCAGGTACTGACTCTTTAGCTAATGCATATCCTGTTGAATCTAATGCTTGAAACTCAACATGCTCTAATCCTAATTCTTGAGCCGATAAACGTGCACATTCAATCGCTTCTGGACTAATTTCAATCCCTGTTAATTGAGTTGATTTATCTGCACAATGCAACCCAAACCCCCCTGTTCCACAAAACATATCCCACAAATGTGTGATATTTAATTCTCTCACCCAACGACCTGCCGTAGCATAAAGTGATGAAGCAACCTCTGGATTAGTTTGAAAAAAACCTCTAGGGCGAATATGTAATGGAATTTGATTAAAAGATTCATCCAAAAACGTTTTTTCAGTCAGAATAATTTCTTTTTCACCTTCAAGAATAGCCATATGAATAGGTTGAATATTCACAGAGATAACAGCTAATTGAGGCAATTGTGCTTGTAACCAAGGAAGTGCTTTGCGAAGCTGTTCTAGTTTTTTTTCTGAGCGCAAAACAAAGCGTAACATCATCGTGCCATTGCTTCTGCTTTCGGTTAATAAGATAAACTTAAGTTCGCCACGACGACGCTCAATATCGTAAGGTACTAATCCTGCTCTCGCTATAAATGTTTTTAAAATCGGAAAGATCGGTGCAAAAGAGTCAGGATAAAGAGGACATTCGCATAAATCGACAGCCACTCCCTCTCGTGTTTTTAGACCTAATACTGGTTTTTCAACACTGCCACTGACTACCATTTTTGCTTTATTACGAAACTGTGCTTGCTGGCTTTCAACAGGCGTTAATTTATCAAAAGCATAATCTTCAGGTAGCAATGATAATAAACTGTGCTGTTTTTTCTTGATTTGTTCAGAATAAGCAAGAGAAAGCCATTCACAAGAATGACAATCACCCGCACTAAATCGTGCGCATTGCATAAGATTTTGTGACCGTTATGGAGATTAATATTAATGTACAGTATAGGAGGAGTCAGTTGATGCGCTAGTTATCTCAACATCTTCTTCATCTTCGTTTTCACTTTCTTGCTTTTCACCATACAAGAAGCCGTTATTAAAAATTTCGCTGATAACTTCAGCAGATTGCTCTTCTGCTTTTTGTAAGAACAGGTCAAATTGATTAAGTGAGATACCTGCGGCAACCGGAAATGATTGGCAAAAAACTAATTTTGGTAAGTTCTCGTCACTAATTTCTAGAAATGTTTTAATAAATAAAGAACTTGCATTAATTTGGCTTAAATTTGCCATTAATGGCACTATTGCTGACGGTTTTAGCTCAGCGATAGCGGTAAATACAAGCACATCTTCAAGAATATCAATTTTGGCATCAAAAATACCACTGATATATTGAAGATGCGGTAAATGTAACGCCTGACAAGAGTCACATTCATAATAAGCAATCTGTAATTCATCAAGCCAAGACTTTAGCTGATCCAGATCGGTAGTCACAACAGCGTTCATTCAAATAACCTTTACGCGCAAAAAAAAGAGTGCCTTTTGGCATTGGCGCTATTTTGCCACTTTTTCTATCTTGAAGGCACTAATAAATAAAAAAACTAAGAAAATTAAGCCAATTTACACATTGTATTTTCTTAGTTTCAAATACATTTTGAGGAAAAACAGATAGCTACTTATTGTTATTCTCTTTTTTCTGTTTACTCTTTGTGGATTGATGGTCAATCCCTAAAAAAGTTAATCGATAAATAGCACGCCATACTATATGAATAGCTGGCGGGATCATGCAGATAACCCCTAAAACAACTAGCGTTAATTGTCCTGTATATGTTCCTAGCCACTGCGGAGAGGTCATATATTGATTGATATAAAGATAAGCAACCACCAATAAAATGATCCCTATTATTTCAATGATAATAATGGGTTTTGGCATATCTGACAGTGATTTCATATCTCGATTTGAAGGCTTTTCCATCATTTCTCCGCTAAATGCAGTGTTGCAGTCCTATCTCATTATTCAGCAAATTGGTATAATTTATCACACTAAAAGGCAATAACTGTTTTTGTTTAGCCTAATAAAAAGGCATAGTAACAACCAAGAGAAACTATTATGCCTGAATTTTATTTCCTCAATAAGGAGTGTCGTATGTTTGTTGTCATTTTTGGTCGCCCTGGTTGCCCATATTGTGTTCGTGCAAAACAACTGGCTGAAACTTTATCTGAAAAACGTGATGATTTCGATTTCCGTTATGTTGATATTCAAGCAGAAGGAATTACAAAAGCTGATTTATCTAAAACTGTCGGTAAACCAGTTGAAACTGTGCCACAAATTTTTATTGATGAGAAACACATTGGTGGTTGCACAGATTTTGAAGCTTATGCTAAAGAAAATTTAGGCATCTATAATTAATTCAAAAGCGCTAAAACAGATTATTTATCAATATGTTTTAGCGCTTTCTTTTTTTGCATCACCCCATTTTTTCATTATCTTCCCACTCTTTCTAAAAAAAAATTCTATTTTTTTTCATTAGCCAGCGAACTTTCTTTCTAACTCGTAGTCTGAATTAGTGCCACTGCTTTTCTTTGATGTCCCCAAATATTGAGGAGCCCGATAGTTTCAACCCTTTTGGTGAAATAACTGTCGGGTTTTTTATTGCTTGATATTTAGTGACGCTCGCCTTGCAATGTCACAATAATGCGACGATCCCCTCCGTGATTACGATGTTCACCAAGATAAACCCCCTGCCAAGTTCCTAAATTCAACTCACCTTGACTAATAGGGATCGTGACACTTTGCCCAAGTAAGCTACTTTTTATATGAGCTGGCATATCATCACTACCTTCATAAGTGTGAAGATAGTAATCTTCATTCTCTTTCACACTTTGATTAAAGAAGCTTTCAAAGTCACTTCGTACTGTCGGGTCGGCATTTTCATTAATCGTTAATGAAGCCGATGTATGTTGAATAAAAAAATGAGCTATTCCAATTTTATATTGTCTTAGTTCGGGTAATTCTTGAATCAATACCTGTGTAATTAAGTGGAACCCTCTCGGCCTTGCCTTGAGTATGATGTTTTTTTGGAGCCACATTTTATACCTCGTTGATAATAAGAAAAAAGAATAATGTGAGAGCAATACCATAAGTGAAATACTCTTTTTAAGAGTGCTTTAGTTCAGTTAAATCTAAAACTGACAATTCTTTTAAAAAAAGCACAATTAAATAAGAAAAAAACACTTTACCCTTATTACTCCCTCATTTACCCTTAAAAACTTGCGTATTATGTATCATAAACATCGCTTATCAGCACGACATGTATGGAGCCTACTTTGCTGGAACAATTTAATTTAGCCGTATTTTCAATAATGAATGCAACACCTGCGGCATCTCCTTTAGAAATCGGTACGGCGATAGTTATTGCTAAGTACCTTGTCTATCTTTTTCCATTATCCTTAGTGTTCTATTGGTTATGGGGTAATGAAAAACATCTTAACCAGCAAAGAGCATTAGTATGTAAAGCTGCTGTCTCTTTGGGTATCGCACTTTCTATCTCTTGGATGATTGGTGCTATTGCTCCTCATGACCGTCCTTTTGCCGCCAACATTGGCTACAACTTTCTTGATCACGATGCCACACCATCATTCCCAAGTAACCATGGTACGTTTGTTTTCACCATTGCTTTAGCTTACCTGTTTTGGCATAACAGTAAACGTATTGGTTATATCATGCTAGGTTTAGGACTAGCGATTGCTTGGGCACGTATCTACCTTGGTGTGCATTGGCCAATCGATATGATTGGTGCTTTTATTGTTGCTCTACTTTCTTGTGGCCTTTGTCAGATCTTCTGGTCTAAAGGCGGTAAAATACTCCAAAAATGGGTACAACAGCTCTATCAACTCTGTTTTGCTTATCCTATTCGTAAAGGTTGGACAAAGGCCTAACCTTTCTAATTTCGAAAAGGCCACATTTATGTGGTCTTTTTTATATTTAACTTAAGCCTCCTTCAATATATTAATATATAAATAAAAATATTCTCTACTATTATATTAATCGTCCAAAACTAAATGTGTTGTTATTTTAATCAAATTTAAACTTTTATATTCGTTATATAACAACCTACCCAACTCATTTATTAACGAATTTATTGTTTTTTTTATAAACAATATTCTACTTATAAATGAAATATCGCTATCTTCATTTCATAAAATAAAAGGAATTCATTAATAAATAATCATATTTCATCGTTTCTATATTCTTTCGTCTACTTTTAAACATTATTTAAATAAAATAATTTATTCTTAATTTTCAATAAGATAAATAGTTAATATAATGTTTAAATTGTAAATAAAAATAACCTAATTGATTTTAATCATTTAATCTTTAGTTAATAAAAACACGTCAAAATAATCATTAATATGTGAATATTTAAGTATTTAGCTTTATTTTATACTTGCTTTAAAATTGGAAAATCATTTCAAAATATTTTAAAACTCCCCTCAAAAAACATAAAATATAAAAAATGTTACATTTTTAGGTTTTTCAGTTATATTTAGCATTTGAGATGGTGATCACGGTAGTTTATCCTGAAAAACACTATATTCTGCACCTCTTAAGTCTGGATATAAACTTATTGAATATTTTTTCAAATTTTAAAAGAGCTTAATTCTTTTGAAGGTTAAAGATTTTTATATTTATATGTAGTAATTGAAGATATTGAGATAACACCAGGTACTCAATACACTCATTTATTCATAATTAAATTTATACCGTAGTTGTTTCTAGAAAATACAATTGCGCTCTTATTTTTATTCATTATTTTTTTACCGCGTTATTTCGGAGAGTATTATGGATACAACCAAAGCTGGTTCTATCGCGTCGGGTAACACCCAAGGTGATTACAAAACATGGCGTAAGTCAGATACTGTATGGATGTTAGGTTTATACGGTACGGCTATCGGTGCTGGCGTTCTATTTTTACCTATCAACGCAGGGATTGGTGGTTTAATTCCTCTGTTGATCATGTTAGTACTTGCATTCCCAATGACCTTCTTTGCACACCGTGGTATGTGTCGCTTTGTGTTATCAGGTAAAAATCCTGGTGAAGATATTACTGAAGTTGTTGAAGAACACTTTGGTAAAACTGCAGGTAAACTGATCACACTGCTTTATTTCTTTGCAATTTATCCTATTTTATTAGTTTATAGTGTTGCTATCACTAATACTGTAGAAAGCTTTATTGTAAACCAAATGCATATGGCAGCTCCGCCTCGTGCAATTTTATCACTGATCCTGATTGTCGGTATCATGTGTATTATTCGCTTTGGTGAACAAGCTATTGTTAAAGCAATGAGCGTGCTGGTATTCCCATTTGTTGCAATATTGATGGTACTTGCACTGTATCTGATCCCAGAATGGAATGGTGCAATCCTTGAGACTCTCTCTTTTGATCACGCAACCACGTCTGGCATGGGGCAAGGCCTATTAGTAACCCTATGGTTAGCTATCCCTGTAATGGTGTTCTCTTTCAATCACTCTCCAATCATCTCTGCGTTTGCTGTTGCAAAACGTGAAGAATACGGCGAAAACGCAGAGAAAAAATGTTCACGCATTTTAGCTTATGCACACATCATGATGGTTATCACTGTTATGTTCTTCGTGTTTAGTTGTGTATTTAGCTTAACACCAGAAAACTTAGCAGAAGCAAAAGCACAAAACATCAGTATCCTGTCTTACCTTGCTAACCATTTTGAAGCACCTGTTATCGCTTATATTGCACCTTTCATTGCATTCGTTGCGATTACTAAATCTTTCTTAGGCCACTATTTAGGTGCCCGTGAAGGTTTCAATGGTTTAATCATCAAATCACTGCGTGAAAAAGGCAAAACAATCGAAAAAGATCGTTTAAATAAAATCACTGCACTGTTTATGCTGGTTACAACGTGGATCGTTGCAACGTTAAACCCAAGCATTTTAGGTATGATTGAAACATTAGGTGGTCCAATTATCGCAATGTTACTGTTCCTGATGCCTATGTATGCAATCCATAAAGTACCAGCGATGAAGAAATATGCCGGCCACATTAGCAACGCATTTGTTGTAGTTATGGGTCTTATCGCAATCTCAGCAGTTTTCTATAGCTTAATTAACTCTTTCATGAGCTAATAAAGCATCAAATGGCTACTTTCTTAAAAGGGAGTAGCCTTTGCTTTAGACTTCAAAACTGACACTTAACATTCTAATAATCACACAGTTGCGCCTTTAAATGAATTAGGGAGGCGAATATTATGGTTAGCGTCTTTGATATTTTTAAAATTGGTATTGGCCCTTCAAGCTCACACACTGTAGGCCCAATGAAAGCAGGTAAAGAATTTGTTGATTTGCTTGCTGAAAAAAAACTTCTCTCTTCTGTTTCCCGTGTTATCGTTGATGTTTATGGCTCTTTATCTTTAACAGGTAAAGGTCACGCAACGGATATTGCTATTATTATGGGATTAGCAGGAAATTTACCAGATACCGTCGACATAGATTCTATTACCCCATTTATTAAACAAGTAGAAACAACAGGCCGCTTAATGCTAGCAAATGGCATTAAAGAAGTGGATTTTCCGGTTGAAGGCGGTATGAATTTCCATAAAAGCAATTTACCCCTCCATGAGAACGGCATGACCATCACCGCTTATAATGGTGAACAGGTTCTATTGAAAAAAACTTATTATTCTATTGGTGGCGGTTTTATTGTTGATGAAGAGCATTTTGGCCAACCTGAAGAAAATACAGTTCAAGTCCCTTATCCTTATCAATATGCGGCTGATTTACGTCGCCATTGTAAAGAAACAGGGCTCTCTTTATCTGCATTAGTGATGCAAAACGAATTAGCATTACGTAGCAAAGAAGAAATTTCGGCTCATTTAGCTGCTGTTTGGGAAGTGATGAAATCAGGTATTGAGCGCGGTGTAAATACCGAAGGCTTATTACCAGGGCCATTACGCGTACCGCGCCGTGCTTCTGCATTACGTCGTATGTTAGTCACAGAAGATAAAACGACAACAGACCCAATGACAGTTGTTGACTGGATTAATATGTTTGCCCTTGCTGTGAATGAAGAAAATGCGGCTGGTGGACGTGTTGTTACTGCACCAACAAACGGTGCCTGTGGTATTATCCCAGCGGTATTGTCTTACTATGATAAATTTATTCGTCCTGTAAATGAAAACTCTTACACTCGCTTTTTCTTAGTTGCTGGCGTTATTGGTTCACTTTACAAAATGAATGCATCTATCTCAGGTGCTGAAGTGGGTTGCCAAGGCGAAGTGGGTGTTGCTTGTTCAATGGCAGCAGGTGCATTAACTGAACTTTTAGGCGGTAGCCCAGAACAAGTTTGCATTGCAGCTGAAATTGCGATGGAGCATAACTTAGGGCTTACTTGCGACCCAGTTGCAGGACAAGTACAAGTTCCTTGTATTGAACGTAATGCTATCGCCGCTGTACAAGCAGTAAACTCATCGCGTATGGCGTTACGTCGTGTCAGCGACCCTCGTATTTGTTTAGATAAAGTCATTGAAACAATGTACGAAACCGGTAAAGACATTAATGCTAAATATCGTGAAACCTCTCAAGGTGGATTAGCTATTAAAATATCCTGTGACTAAACCCATGGATCTTAAATCCAGATAGCTACAATAGATAAGGCGCTGATATCAGCGCCTTTTTTGTTTGTGTAGTATCTATCTCGTTACTCTTCTTTTTTAATATCATCTTTTTGTATGAGATTAAATTATTATCCTTAGTTAAAATATGTTTTTTCAAACGAGCAAAGCATCACTCAATACAGATAATTTAAAGAAAAAATAGGAGATAACTACATAAATTATTTAAATGGTGTGACGATAAACGCGTTATCTAAAGTAAATAACTACAAATTAATCAATCTATTGGTGATATTTAGATTATTGTCTAAAGTTGATAAGTAAAGATCACTAGAGACATCATCAGCGGGATAAAAAGAGAACTAAAATGAAATCAGATATTCAAATCTCCCAAGAAGCACACCTCTTACCTATTCAAGAAATTGCGAAAAATTTAAATATTGATCAAGATGATATCGAGTTTTATGGCAAATACAAAGCTAAATTTAGCCACAGTATTTGGTCAAAAGTTACGGCCAAAAAGCCCGGAAAATTAGTTTTAGTTACAGCAATTAATCCAACACCCGCTGGTGAAGGTAAAACAACCGTCACCGTTGGATTAGGGCAAGCCCTTAACTATATTGGAAAAAGTGCCATTATCGCATTACGCGAACCCTCATTAGGCCCTTGTTTTGGCATAAAAGGGGGAGCAGCTGGGGGGGGTTATTCTCAAGTTGTACCAATGGAAGATCTTAATCTTCATTTTACTGGCGATTTTCATGCTATTACATCAGCAAACAACTTACTGGCCGCCATGCTTGATAACTCCATTTATCAAGGTAATCCTTTAAATATCGATCCTAAAAAAATCGTGTTTAAACGTTGTATGGATATGAACGATCGCGCTTTACGAAATATTGTTGTGGGATTGGGTGGCGAAAAAGACGGTATTACAAGAGAAGATAACTTTGTTATTACTGTTGCTTCTGAAATTATGTCAATCCTATGTTTAGCTGAGGATATTCAAGATTTAAAACAAAGACTTTCTCAGATCATTGTTGCTTATTCTTACAATGGCGATCCTATCACTGCTAATGATTTACAAGCCGTTGGCGCAATGGCCAGTTTGTTAAAAGATGCTATTAATCCTAATCTAGTACAAACACTCGAAAATACGCCAGCCATTATTCATGGTGGCCCATTCGCTAATATTGCTCATGGTTGCAATAGCGTAAGAGCGACAAAATTGGCTCTTCAACTTGCTGATATCACTATTACGGAAGCGGGCTTTGGTGCTGATTTAGGTGCTGAAAAATTCTTTGATATAAAATGCAGAATGAGTGGATTACGCCCTGATTGTGCCGTTATTGTTGTCACCACTAAAGCGCTAAAATATAACGGTGGCTTAGGTAAAGCCGAGTGGAATAATGAAGATTTAAGTGCACTTAAAAAAGGTATTGTCAATCTAGAAAAACATATTGAAAACCTTAAAAAATACGGCTTACCTGTGATTGTTTCACTTAATGCCTATGTTACCGATAGCGTTGCAGAGCATCAGTTTATCAAACAATTCTGCCAAGATAGAAATTGTCGATTTGCAATTACAAAAGTGTGGGAAAAAGGAGGGGAAGGTGGTATTGAATTAGCGAATCAAGTCATTGATACACTTGAAAATGAGCATAGCCAATTCCAATTAATTTATCCTGATAATGCCTCGCTTAGTGAAAAAATTAATACTGTCGCAAAAGAGATCTATGGCGCAAATGGTGTGACTTATAGTCAATCTGCTCGTAACATGTTGGAAAAAATAGAAAAAATGGGGTTTTCTCATTTCCCTGTTTGCATGGCTAAAACTCAATATTCACTCTCAGATGACCCCAAGTTATTAGGTCGCCCGACTGATTTTACAATAAATGTTCGTGAAGTGTATGTTTCTGCTGGCGCTGGCTTTGTTGTCGCCTTAACAGGCTCTATCACAACCATGCCCGGACTACCGAAAACACCTGCTGCTATCACTGTTAATGTTGATAATCAAGGTAAGATCGATGGTCTTATTTAAGCTCTAAAGTAGATATTTCCCCAGTTTTATTGAATATAAAAAAATCCGTAATCATTAAACAATTACGGATTTTTCATATCAAAATAACAACTAGTCTTTCTTTTTGGGTGAAAAACTCAGTAACGCTTTGATAGATCCATTCTTGATAAATTAACCAAAAATAGCATTAAACCAACCGGATACTGTTTTAACAACAAAATCCCAAATACGGCTGAAGAAACCGCCTTCCTCAACCGCTTCTTTTACGACGAGTGGGCGTTGTTCAATCACTTCATCATTTAATAAAAAGTTAACTGTACCTACAACCTGGTTTTGAGTTAACGGCGCTTCTAATACAGGATTAGTTAACGTAAAAGAGGCTTTCAGATTTTTCAATTCACCTTTAGGAATAGTAATTGAAGCATCATTAGCAACCCCTAATGCCACTTCACCTTTATCGCCGTACCACACTTTTTGACTTGTCAATGGTGTAGCTGCTTTTACTGGCGTTACCGTTTCAAAAAAGCGAAAACCCCAGCCTAATAACTTTTCACTTTCAGCAAAACGTACTTTATCTGATGGTGCTCCTAAAACAACAGCAATCAAACGCATATCACCTTCGGTTGCCGAAGAAACAAGATTGTACCCTGCTCCATTAGTGTGACCTGTTTTCACACCATCGACATTCATATTTTTATTCCACAATAAACGGTTACGGTTTGGCTGACGAATATTGTTGAATGTAAATTCTTTTTCTTTATGTATTTCATACTCTGAAGGAACATCGCGGATCATGGCTGCTGTGAGTAATGCCATATCTTGTGCTGTTGTATATTGCCCTTCAGAATCTAACCCATGAACCGTTTTAAAGTATGTATTTTTTAAACCCAGATTCTTAGCATAGGAATTCATTAAATCAACAAAGGTTTCCTGACTACCCGCAATATGTTCTGCTAATGCGATACTGGCATCATTACCAGATTGAATAACCATACCGCGATTTAAATCAATCACTTTGACCTGATCACCCGGTTTCAAGAACATCAATGATGATCCCTTCAATACCGGATTTCCTGTTGCCCATGCATTACGCCCAACAATAACCATATCGTCAGGTGACATACGACCTTCTTTAATAGCTTGCCCAACAACATAGCTACTCATGATTTTTGTAAGACTAGCAGGATCTAAACGCTCATCAGGTTTTTCTGATGCCAGAATTTTTCCGCTGTTATAATCCATTAATACATAAGATTTTGCCTCAATTTGAGGAGCCACTGGATTATTTACTGCAAATGAAGGACTAGAAATAATTAGCAGTAAACCCATTCCCGCGGTAACCTTACTCAGAACAGATGGAATATTTTTTGTCATTACCGATCACCCTTTTATATCAATTTGTTAAAGCTTTCCTACTATATGGCTTTCTGGAATAAGACGCCAACATTGATATGTAGAGATTTATCTTATATTCATATTTAGGCGCCCTATAGAGGGAAATTTTATTACTTATCGTGGTTTAGGAGACCTTTATGTTAAAAGTCTGGGGTAGAAAAAACTCATCTAACGTTAAAAAAGTTCTTTGGTGTTTAAAGGAATTAAATGTTCCTTATGAGCAAATCGATGTTGGTGGCCCTTTTGGTGGACTCAATGAAGTAAATTATTTAGCGATCAACCCCAACGCATCTATTCCAACCTTACAAGATGATGACTTTGCTTTATGGGAGTCTAATACCATTATTCGTTATTTATGTACAAAATATGAAAATAACACACTCTATCCCATTGTTCTAAAACAACGAGCAAATATAGAAAAATGGATGGACTGGTCAAATGGCAGCCTATTTGCTCCCATCCAACAAATGATGATCATGATTGTTCGTACGCCTAAAGAGCAACAAAATCCTGAGATTGTTAACGAGTTGAAAGAGAAGCTTAATAAGCTCCTTAAAATTGCTGACGACCAACTGGCAAAAACAACTTATTTTGCAGGAGATACACTTTCTCTTGCTGATATAGCGATAGCACCATTGGTCTATCCATGGCTAGAAGTTTGCAAAGATAGACCACATTTCCCTCACATTGAGCGTTGGTTTGCACGATTAAGTGAAAGACCTATTTTCCGTGATATCGTGTTACTGCCTGTAAATTAAGTTAATTCATTGGCATTTTGTCGGGATCTGGGTAATGGTAATGGAATCCAAGATCTCGACAGATCTGCTGACCATCAATCTCTCGTATTAAAGGCTTCTCTTCCTCAACAAATTCTGGTGGAATAAGATCAAGTTGATTAGACACTCTTGAGTAAAAATCTTTCTTTTTAGGGTGAATAGGAGCACATAGGTTATATAAATGGCCACCTTCATTCTGCGCAAGAAGTTGTTCGACTGCAAAAATTACATCATCTAAGTGAACTAAGTTAACGCATTGATGAGCGCCTTTTACCTGTTTTTTACCTGATAAAAAACGTCCTGCATGACGACCCGGCCCGACTAATCCAGCTAACCGAAGAATATCAACCGTAGTCAACGGTAAACGATGTAGCCAGTTTTCAACTTCTGCTAACATTTTTGCTGATTGTGTTTCTGGCCGAATATCCATTTCTTCCGTGATATTACCCGTTTGATTGCCATATACAGAAGTAGAGCTAATGTAAATGACTCTCGTAACATGACGAGACATTGCGCTATCCACCAGCGTCTGAATAGCTTCAACATAATCATAACCACCACCAGCAGCACTAGGTGGTAACGTGATAATGAGAACGTCTGTTTCCATTAAGTAATCAAAATCATCTCTATCACATTCAATTGCGGGTGTTAAATTCACTAAACAGCAGTCAACGCCACTCATTCTTGCTGCTTCTACGCCATCTTCGGTGGTTTTAGTCCCTTTAACTTGATAGCCTGCATCACGCAACGCAGCGGCAAGTGGTAAACCTAACCAACCTAATCCTACGATGGTTATTCGTTTCATTTTGCTCCCCTACTTAAATGGCTTAGTCAAAGTATGCTATAAAATTTCAGTTTCGCCATTACTTATAAACAATACTTATATTTCGTAAACGTTTTGCATCTCCCTTATATACTCGCCTACTTATCCCATTAAGTAAATAAGAGAAATATTAAAATTACATTAAAAACAAAAGGTTATAAAATAATTAAATTATTATTAAAAAATAGGTTGCTTTCTGCTTTGTAAATCATGTAGGTTGAAAGGCAGACAAATTCTAAATGCAGGTTACTAAATAGAGATTAACAGTAACAGGCATGATTAAATAACAAATAGTGTTATTAGCTAGGAAAATAATTATGTATAGCATTCAACTAAACCACCATCATCACCATCACCCTGACTAGTCTTTCAGGCGATGAGTGCTGGAAGACGTTTAAGAAACGCTTCCGGTGGTCTGAATGCAGATAACAACTAAAACCCCGGAAGGCAACTTCCGGGGTTTTTTTATAGCTAATTTTCAAACAAAAAATTAAGACAAGGACAGGGTAATATTATGTTAGACAAAACAAGATTAAGAATTGCAATGCAAAAATCGGGTCGCTTAAGTGATGAATCTCGCGCCCTTTTAGCACGTTGTGGCATCAAAATTAATTTAAACCAACAACGTCTGATTGCTTATGCAGAAAATATGCCTATCGATATTTTACGTGTTAGAGATGACGATATTCCTGGATTAGTTATGGATGGTGTTGTTGATTTAGGGATCATCGGTGAAAACGTTTTAGAAGAAGAGTTATTAAAGCGTCGTTCACAAGGTGAAAACCCCAGTTATCTAACATTGCGTCGTCTTGATTTTGGTGGCTGTCGTTTATCTCTTGCGACCCCTGTCGATTTTGATTACCAAGGTGCGGAATGCTTAAATAATACTCGTATCGCAACCTCTTATCCAAACCTACTCAAACGTTATTTAGACCAAAAAGGTATCAAATTTAAATCGTGTTTATTAAACGGTTCTGTTGAAGTCGCTCCTCGTGCGGGCCTTGCTGACTCTATCTGTGACTTAGTTTCTACTGGCGCAACATTAGAAGCCAACGGTTTAAAAGAAGTTGAAGTGATTTATCGCTCAAAAGCGTGTTTGATCCAACGCGATGGTGAGATTGAAGCCGATAAACAAGCTCTTATCGACCGCTTACTAACGCGTATTCAAGGTGTTATTCAAGCTCGAGAATCAAAATATATTATGTTACACGCACCAAGTGATTGTCTTGAAGATGTCATCGCATTACTTCCGGGAGCTGAAAGACCCACTATTTTACCTCTGGCGGGAGACCAAAATCGCGTTGCAATGCACATGGTGAGTAGCGAAACCCTATTCTGGGAAACAATGGAAAAGCTTAAAGCATTAGGTGCAAGTTCAATTCTTGTTTTACCAATTGAAAAAATGATGGAATAAGGTGAAATGATGAAAACAGGTTTTAGTACATTAATTTACTGGAATAAATACACGAGAGAACAGCAACAACAGCTATTAACTCGCCCTGCTATTTCTGCATCAGGTTCTATTACAGAACAAGTTGCTAGCATCATTTCACAGGTACGCAATGAGGGAGATAAAGCGCTTAAAACGCTTAGCCAAAAATTCGATAAGGCAGCGCCGGAAAGTGTTTTGGTGTCAAAATCGCAAATCGATGAAGCCTCATCACGACTTGATAGCAAAATAAAACAGGCAATAGCACAGGCGATGAATAATATTCGTCGCTTTCATGAGGCGCAAATTCCTAACACTATCAACGTAGAAACTCAGCCTGGTGTATTTTGTCAGCAAGTAAGCAGAGCAATTGATGCAGTAGGACTTTATATTCCTGGAGGTTCAGCGCCATTGCTTTCAACCGTCATGATGTTAGGTATCCCAGCGCGTATTGCAGGTTGTCGCAAAGTTATTCTTTGCTCTCCCCCTCCTATTGCTGATGAAATTTTATATATTGCTCAACAAATTGGTATTGATGAAATTTTCCAAGTAGGAGGCGCGCAGGCGATTGCAGCCATGGCGTTTGGTACAGAATCTATCCCTAAAGTAGATAAAATTTTTGGCCCCGGTAATGCGTATGTAACAGAGGCCAAACGTCAAGTCAGCCAATCGCTACAAGGTGCAGCAATCGATATGCCAGCAGGCCCTTCTGAAGTTTTAGTGATTGCTGACGCGGATGCAAATCCTGCATTTATTGCTGCTGATTTACTGTCGCAAGCAGAGCATGGCCCAGATTCACAAGTCGTGTTATTAACACCCGATGAAACCTTAGCAAAAGCGGTTATCGCTGAAACGGAAACACAACTTACTCAATTAAGCCGAGCTGAAATTGCCAAACAAGCGTTAGCTGAAAGTCGAGTCATTATTACTCGCGATCTCGATCAGTGTATTGAAATCAGTAATAGCTATGGTCCTGAGCACTTAATTATTCAAACCAATGATGCTGATACTCGTGTTGATAGCATTACCAGCGCCGGATCTGTTTTTCTTGGTGCTTGGTCGCCTGAATCTGCAGGAGACTATGCTTCTGGCACGAATCACGTTCTACCAACTTATGGTTATACATCAACCTACTCCAGTTTAGGTTTAGCTGACTTTATGAAGCGAATGACGGTACAAAAACTGACAGCAAAAGGTTTATCCGATTTAGCAGAAACGATTGAAATATTAGCACAAGCAGAACAATTAACCGCTCACAAAAATGCGGTCACACTTCGTGTTAATGCTTTAGCTCGGGAGAAAAATAACGATGAAAACTGAATTTGATATCACCACACTTGCCAGAAAAAATGTACGCGAACTGACGCCTTATCAATCTGCTCGACGTTTAGGCGGAAATGGTTCTGTTTGGTTAAATGCAAATGAATACCCTATCGCTCCTGATTTTACTTTTAATGAAAAAAACTTAAACCGTTATCCTGAATGTCAACCTGTTAACGTTATTAGCCGTTATGCAAAATATGCCGGTGTAAATACTAATCAAGTTTTAGTTAGCCGTGGCGCAGATGAAGCTATTGAGCTCCTTATTCGTGCTTTTTGTGAGCCGAGTAAAGACGCAATGCTCTATTGCCCACCGACATATGGCATGTATAGCGTTAGTGCTGAAACTTTCGGTGTAGAACAGCGTGTTGTCCCTGCTCTTGCTGATTGGAGCCCTGATGTCAAAGCCATCGCATCACAACTTGATAATGTCAAACTTATCTATCTATGTAGCCCAAATAATCCAACAGGAAACATTATTGATCCTTCGCTTATTCGTGATGTATTGGCATTGGCTAAAGACAAAGCCATTGTTGCGATAGATGAAGCTTATATTGAATTTTGCCCACAAGCCTCAGTTGTTTCATGGCTTGAAGATTATCCGAATTTAGTTATTTTGCGAACCTTATCGAAAGCTTTTGCTTTAGCAGGGCTTCGTTGTGGCTTTACGCTTGCCAATCCACCTGTCATTGAATTATTACTAAAGGTGATCGCGCCATACCCGCTTTCAACACCTGTTGCAGATATCGCTGCGCAGGCATTAACAGAAGCAAGTATTGAGATAATGAAAAAACGAGTGGCAGAAATTTCGCGTAACAGAGCCATTTTATCTGAAACGTTAAAAAAATTGCCTAATGTTGAACAGGTTTATAACAGCGAAACCAACTACATTTTAGTGAAATTCACTGATGCTACCCTAGTTTTCCGAACTTTATGGGAACAAGGGATTATTTTACGCGATCAACAACGTCAATATGGGCTTAATGGCTGTTTGCGTATTTCTATCGGTACAGCAGAAGAATGTGATAGCGTGATTAATGCCATAAAAAATATTCAAACTGCAAACGTATAAAACATTAAAAACGATAACAACAAAAAATCGCAACTGAAGGATCTCAACCATGAGCCAAAAAATTCTTTTTATCGACCGTGATGGTACTTTAATCACAGAACCACCAACTGATTACCAAGTAGATAGACTTGATAAGCTTGCCTTTGAAAATGGCGTGATCCCCGCACTGACTGCGCTACAAAAAGCGGGTTATAAACTCATTATGATCACAAATCAAGATGGATTAGGCACAGAAAGCTTTCCTCAAGCAGATTTTGATCCTCCTCATAATTTAATGATGCAAGTTTTTTCTTCTCAAGGGATCTCATTTGATGACGTTTTAATTTGCCCTCATAAACCTGAAGATAACTGCCCTTGTCGCAAACCAGAAACAGGACTTGTCACCCAGTATTTAGTTGATGGCGCACTCGATAAAGATAACAGCTATGTCATTGGTGATAGACAAACTGATATTCAGCTAGCTGAAAATATGGGCATCAAAGGCCTGCTTTATAATACAGATAAACTCAATTGGGCTGTTATTACAGAGCAACTAACTAAAAAAGATCGCTATGCCCACGTTGAACGAAAAACAAAAGAAACACAAATCGTGATCGATATTTGGCTTGATCGTGAAGGCAATAGTCAGATCAGCACAGGTGTTGGTTTCTTTGATCACATGCTTGATCAAATTGCCACACACGGTGGCTTTCGTATGAATATTAATGTGAAAGGTGATTTAGTGATCGATGATCACCACACTGTGGAAGATACCGGTCTTGCTTTAGGTGAAGCCTTACGCGAAGCATTAGGTGATAAACGAGGTATTGCTCGCTTTGGCTTTACATTACCAATGGATGAGTGCCTTGCAAGCTGTGCATTAGATATTTCAGGTCGTCCACACCTTGAATACAAAGCCGAATTTAAATATCAACGTGTCGGTGATTTAAGTACAGAGATGATCGAACACTTTTTCCGTTCACTCTCTTACACCATGGGTTGTACATTACACCTGAAATCAAAAGGCAAAAACGATCACCACAAAGCTGAAAGCTTATTTAAAGTCTTTGGTCGTACATTGCGCCAAGCCATTCGTGTTGAAGGCAATACTTTACCAAGCTCAAAAGGTGTTCTGTGATGAAAGTGGTTATTCTTGATACAGGTTGTGCCAATTTAGCCTCTGTTGCTTACGCCGTTAAGCGACTCGGTTATGAGCCAATAGTGTCTTATGAAAAAAACATTGTGTTATCTGCGGATAAGCTCTTTTTACCCGGAGTCGGAACGGCTAAAGCAGCAATGGAACAACTCAAAGCACGTGAGCTAATTCCTTTAATTAAAGCATTAACACAACCTGTTTTAGGTATTTGTTTAGGCATGCAAATATTGGCCTCACTAAGCGAGGAAGGTAAGGATATCCCCTTATTAGGTTTAGTTGATGGCACTATAGATAAGCTTAATACAGCCGGATTACCATTACCTCATATGGGTTGGAACCAGGTATTAGCAAAACCTGGACATCCTCTGTTTCGTGAGCTTGGTGACGATGCTTGGTTCTATTTTGTTCATAGCTACGCTTTAGCACTCAATGAATCGACGATTGCAGAAACTGAATATGGCACTCGTTTTAGTAGCGCAATTCAAAAAGATAATTTTTATGGCGTGCAATTTCACCCAGAGCGTTCAGGGAAAGCAGGTGCTCAACTTATCAAGAACTTTTTGGAGATGTAACCCGTTATGATTATTCCAGCATTAGATTTAATTGAAGGGAAAGTCGTTCGTCTTCATCAGGGTGATTATGCCAAACAGCGCGATTATGATGATAATCCGCTGATACGCTACCAACAATATGAAAAAGATGGTGCAAAATTACTTCACTTAGTGGATTTAACGGGAGCAAAAAATCCCTCTGCCCGCCAAATTCCACTGTTAAAAGAACTTGTTACTTGTGTCAATGTGCCTGTACAAGTGGGTGGTGGTATTCGCACTGAAGATGATGTGAAATCACTACTTGATGCAGGGGCAAGCCGTGTTGTTATTGGCTCTACCGCAGTCAGTCAGCCCGAAATGGTAAAAACATGGTTCGAGCGCTATGGTGCGGAAGCCATTGTATTAGCCCTCGATGTTCGCATTGATAAACAAGGCAAAAAGTGGGTGGCAGTCAGTGGTTGGCAAGAAAACTCACCCTATACGCTTGAAGAGATCATCGAGCTTTATCAAAGTGTGGGTTTAAAGCATGTGTTATGTACCGACATTTCTCGAGATGGCACATTGGCAGGCTCTAACGTCGAACTGTATAAAGAAATTAGCCAGCGTTTCCCTGATATTTTATTCCAAGCTTCGGGCGGTATTGGTGATTTACAAGATATCGCAGATCTTCCAGCATCCGGTGTTGCCGGTATTATTGTTGGTAGAGCATTATTAGAAGGCAAGTTTACATTAAAAGAGGCAATATCATGTTGGCAAAACGCATAATTCCTTGTCTTGATGTCCGAGATGGGCAAGTTGTTAAAGGTGTTCAATTTCGTAATCATGAAATTATTGGTGATATTGTCCCTCTTGCTGAACGCTATGCCAAAGAAGGCGCTGATGAACTGGTATTTTATGATATTACCGCCTCTTCTGATGGTCGGGTTGTTGATAAAAGCTGGGTGTCACGCGTAGCTGAAGTCATTGATATACCATTTTGTGTTGCTGGTGGCATTCGTTCCGTTGAAGATGCAGGAAAAATTCTCTCTTTTGGGGCTGATAAAATTTCGATTAACTCGCCTGCGCTTTCTGATCCAACATTGATTTCACGTTTGGCAGAACGCTACGGTGTGCAATGTGTTGTCGTAGGTATTGATACTTGGTTTGATGAAAAAACAGGTGAATACCTAGTTTATCAATTCACAGGTGATGAAAAACGCACTCAACAAACACACTGGAAAACACTTGATTGGGTACGTGAAGTTCAAAAGCTAGGCGCAGGTGAAATTGTTTTAAATATGATGAATCAAGATGGCGTAAGACAAGGCTATGACTTGAAACAATTAGCTCAAGTGCGCCAAGTTGCAGATGTACCTCTTATTGCCTCTGGTGGTGCTGGCGAAATGTCACACTTTCTTGATGCCTTTAAATTAGCCAATGTTGATGGCGCACTTGCAGCGTCTGTTTTTCACAAACAAATTATTAACATTAACGAACTAAAACAATATCTTGCAGAAAATGACGTTAAGGTAAGAATATAATGAATAGTGAAACATTAGCGCAATTAGATTGGGAAAAAGTGGATAATCTCATGCCAGTTATTATCCAAAATGCCATTTCAGGTGATGTATTAATGCTAGGCTATATGAATAAAGAAGCGCTAGATGTGTCACTAAAAAGTGGAAATGTCACTTTCTATTCTCGCACTAAGCAACGCTTATGGACAAAAGGAGAAACATCAGGCAACTTTCTCAAGTTAGTCAATATTTATCCTGATTGTGATAATGATACTTTACTTATTTTAGCTAACCCGATTGGACCAACTTGCCATAATGGCACTGAGAGTTGCTTTGCTCCTGCACAAAGCCAGTGGGGATTTCTCTATGAGCTGGAAAATATATTACGTGAGCGTAAAAAAGCCTCACCAGATAGCTCGTACACTGCCCGCCTTTACGCCAGCGGTACAAAACGAATAGCTCAAAAAGTTGGAGAAGAAGGTGTAGAAACTGCATTAGCCGCTACAGTTAATGACAAAGAAGAGTTAAGAAACGAAGCCTCTGATTTGCTCTATCACTTAATGGTACTATTACAAGATCAATCATTATCACTCTCTGATGTAATAAGTTGTCTACAAGAGCGCCATAAAAAATCAGAGTAAATGAATTAACATTAATATGAAAAAGCCGATACTCCTAAAGTATCGGCTTCATTTTTGAAAAAAGCAAAAAAATGACTTAATTACCTTTTTATTTCCTGCGTATTACATTGCTTGGCGGAATAACTCGATAACATCACTTTCAGTACCCTGAACAGGGTTAGTAATTGCACAAGCATCTTTCAGCGCATTTTCAGCTAATGTTTTAAAGTCTTCTTCTTTTACACCTAATTCTTTCAGACCTGCAGGAATACCAACATCTTTAGCCATTTTACGAATTTCTTCAATACATGCCTTCGCACCTTGCTCATCGCTCATTGCAGAAACATCAACACCCATCGCTTGTGCGATATCTTTTAAACGACCTGCTGCTGCTTGAATGTTATAAGCTTGAACATGTGGTAATAGAACCGCATTACACACACCATGAGGTAAGTTATAGAAACCACCTAATTGGTGAGCCATAGCATGTACATAACCTAAAGAAGCATTATTAAATGCCATACCAGCTAAGAACTGAGCGTAAGCCATGCTTTCACGCGCTGCCGCATCACCACCATTATCAACCACTTTACGTAAAGATTCGCTGATCATAGTGACAGCTTTTAATGCACACGCATCAGTGATTGGATTAGCAGCAATTGAAACATACGCTTCTACAGCATGAGTTAACGCATCCATACCTGTTGCAGCGGTTAAACCTTTTGGCATACCTATCATTAATTCTGAATCATTTACAGATAAAAGTGGTGTAACGTTTTTATCAACAATGGCCATTTTAATATGACGTACCGTATCTGTGATGATACAAAAACGTGTCATTTCTGACGCCGTACCTGCTGTAGTATTAATTGAAATTAGTGGTAATTGCGGTTTTTCAGAACGGTCAACACCTTCATAATCTGCTATTTTTCCACCATTAGAAGCCACTAACGCGATACCTTTAGCGCAGTCATGTGGAGAACCACCACCTAAAGAAATCACACAGTCACATTGATGTTCTTTCAGCAGCGCTAAACCTGCTTCTACGTTTTCAACAGTAGGATTTGGTGCTGTGCCATCATAAGTCACACTTGAAATGCCTGATTCAGTCAATAATTTACTGACCTTATCGACAACACCCAATTGATTTAAAATACTATCAGTAACGATTAAGGCTTTATGAAAACCAAAATCTTTCATTGAACTTACAGCTTCAGCAAGACAACCAGCACCAATTTTATTTACAGAAGGGATATAGAATGTTGAAACTGCCATTATTGACTTCCTTTTTAGTAATTAAATCTATGTTTTAATATGTTCTATTCTTTTTATTCTTAAATTGATCATCATCAAAATAATGAATAAATATCAATTTATTTATAATAATAGTATACAAATATAATATTGGTATTCTAATTACCCTATTAATTCAATAGGATAATACTATTAACATATTATTATTTGTAATAAAATAATTTGAAAAGCTTATCAAAATAATCAAAACCAACTATAAACATCACAGCAGAATATTTTTTTTAAAGTCGTATAATGACTCTAATAAATAATCAATTAGATTCAGGAGTCATTGATGTCTTTGACTATTTTTGAGCAACTTACTGCTTTATTAGATAAAAACCACGCAACTTACCGTATTATGGAACACCTCACCGCAGGTCGTTCTGAAGAAGTTGCAAAAATCAGAGGAACACAATTAGGACAGGGAGCAAAAGGACTTGTTTGCCATATAAAAGGTAATGGCATTAAACAGCATGTTCTTGCAATATTACCCGCCGACAAACAAGCTGATCTAACAAAACTCGCTCACCAAATTGGTGGAACAAGAGCATCACTGGCAAGCCCTAAAGAAGTGGATGATCTTACTCAATGCGTATTTGGCGCAATACCGCCTTTTAGTTTTCATCCTGCATTAAAGCTTGTGGCCGACCCTCTACTTTTTGAACGTTTTGATGAACTCGCTTTTAATGCAGGTACATTAGAGCGTTCGATTATTCTTAATACACAAGATTATAAGCGTATTGCACAGCCTGAATTAATCTCTTTTATTCGAGATGAAGAAAACCAACAATAAAAACATTTAACCTATTTTTAACAATTACCCTAATCGAAGGGTAATTGTTATTATAATAACTATTCTTTCTGAAGGCTTATTTGTTTGTTAGTTAACGTTTTATTTAAATTAATGGATTTATCGTTAGTTAGTTTCCATTTAAAATAAATTTAATAAAAACAAATAATTGAATGCATTTTCTTTCCTTAACCCCTCTTTTTCATAATTATTTACATTTAAATCATTTTATTCACCAAAAAATAAAATCAAACACACAATCCATTAAATAAATATGATAAATCAAAACAAAACATAGATTCATTAACCTATTGATATAAGAAAAATAAATTTCAAAAATAGCGATAAATTGAAATTAAATCTAATTTTTTAGATGAAGAGCACAATATTTGATAAAATCAACTTTATTTTATTGACCTGATTTACTCATACCTTTAAGTTACCTGTTACAACAAAATAAATGTAAATAATAATTTACATCATAATTTCTTTTTTATTTAGTCAATATCTTTCAGTTACAGGGAATTTTTATGCAGACTTCATCCCGCAAGCTCCCCCTTTATCGTGTGTTATATATTCAAGTTATTATTGCTATCATTTTCGGTATTCTATTAGGGCATTTTTACCCTGATGTTGGTGAATCCTTTAAACCACTAGGTGATGGATTTATCAAAATTGTAAAAATGATCATTGCACCGGTTATCTTCTTAACTGTAGTAACGGGTATTGCAGGTATGAATAACATGAAAGCAGTCGGGAAAGTGGCTGGTAAATCAATGGTTTACTTCCTGACATTTTCTACGATTGCACTTGTGATTGGATTAATCACAGCCAACATTATTCGTCCTGGTGATGGCTTAAACATCTCTCCTGAATCATTAGATAGTAGCCGAGTAGAAATGTATGTCGTTCAAGCACATAGTTCTTCTCTTGTTGATTTTTTAATGAATATCATCCCTGACACTATCGTTAGCCCTTTAGTTAACGGCAATATCTTACAAGTATTGTTTGTTTCTGTGATTTTTGGTCTAGCATTAGCATCAATCGGCTCACAAGGTGAACCTGTATTAAAATTCTTACAGCATCTTTGTGCTCCTATCTTTAAGATGGTTAGTATGCTAATGAAGTTAGCACCTATTGGTGCCTTTGGTGCCATGGCTTTTACAATAGGCAAATATGGTATTTCTTCTATTGGCAATTTAATGTTGTTAGTCATTACTTTTTATCTTACAGCATTACTTTTTGTTCTCGTTGTATTAGGTGCTGTAGCTAAATATAACGGCTTCTCCATTCTCTCTTTAATCAAATACATTAAAGATGAGTTATGGTTAGTATTAGGTACCTCTTCATCTGAAGCCGCGCTACCCACGTTAATGAATAAAATGGAGAGTCTAGGCTGTAAAAAATCAGTTGTCGGCTTAGTTATTCCAACGGGTTACTCCTTTAATTTAGATGGCACTAATATCTATATGACCATGGCGGCCTTATTTATTGCACAAGCAACGGGCGTAGATTTGTCATTAACAGAACAGATTACATTACTCTTTGTTGCCATGATCAGTTCAAAAGGTGCTGCAGGTGTCACGGGGGCTGGTTTTATTACTTTAGCAGCAACATTATCGGTTGTTCCTAGTGTTCCCGTTGCTGGTATGGCGCTTATCTTAGGCATCGACCGCTTTATGTCAGAGTGTCGCGCTTTAACCAATATTGTGGGTAATGCCTGTGCTTGCATTGTTGTCGCACGATGGGAAAATGCCTTAGATAAAGAAAGAATGAATGATGTTTTTAGTGGAAGAATATCCAGAGAAGACTTTGCTGATGATAATTTAGTTTCTGAGAATAAAAGTATAAAAAACTATTATTAAAAATAATAATCAGTTATTTCTATCTAATTAATTATTTAAAATATAGGGGAAGTTACTCAAACTGCTGAGTATAAATTCTTCCCCTAAAATAGATAATTATTTAAACCTAGTAATCTTGAATGGGTAATAAGTGAAATTGGCGCCTCTCTTTTTGATGTTTCAGGCGTATTTTATATGCTTAAAGGAATGGATTCTTGTGATAAGAAAAGTATTATCGAGTCCACTCGCAGAATACTAAATAGTATGGTTAAAGATAATTTACTTGAAAGAGCGTCTAGTTACGAAAGATGACAAACCTTTCACAGACATCTTAAAAAATCAACATTAAATAAAAAGCCATCAATCAATATTAACTCATTGAAGTAACATCTAATAACTGAATTATAAACCGTGCTCCAATATATTAATTGATGGCTACAAATAAATTAAAATTGTGCTTTATTCAACCAGAATAGAAACATCTATACTCCCTTTATAATTATTGGCAGGGACATTACCTTGAGCACAAAGATTAAATGATAATGATTTCATTAAAGAACTATCTTTATAAGAACCCAACTGTTTTCCATTATAAAATTCAAAAGCATTCGAATCATTTTTATTACAAATGGCATCAGTTACCGATTTCTCACCATCAGAAACGGAAATGTAAGGCGCTACTTCGTTAGCATTTAATGGATTATCTGGCTTCATCTTCATGCCTGTCTTGCTTGAATCAACTAATTCGCCAAAAGGTTTTAATGAAACATAGAGACTTCCATTGTTAGGGCAAGACACCATAATACCAGCTAGATATTTATCAAGTAATTTAGGTGAGCTATATTGCTTAGCTAATTGAGGTGCAAACTGTATATTAGTTGAACTCATCGGTGTCACATTACACTTTTTTAAAACATGAATAGGGCCATCATCAAATGAAAAAGGAACAGTATCCACGATATACCCACCACCACCTGTCTTAGGTTGTGCTGCCGACCAATATAACGGGCGAACAAAATCATAAATACCTGGTTTAACATTACCAACGGCATAAATAGAATAAGAATTTATATTTAATTGTGAACTCTCGAACCGCGTACTAAACCCATACCAACATAATGGACCATTGGTAAGAATAGTGTTGCTATTTTCACCTCTTATGTCGCTCGCTTTTCCTCGATTTAAATCAATAAAAGCTCTAAGACGCATACCTTGGTTACTAGGTGAATGTTGAATTACTATTTTTCCATTAATCGCAGCAACTAGATAATTTGTTTTATTTTCCTCAGGACTTGCATTTTTATTATACAATTTCAGACCATATTCGCCGTCCTGTCCTCCAGGTAACGGAAATAGAAAATCCCCTACCCCATTATTACTTTTGTTACAATAACTTTTGGTATTGTTAATTCCTATCGTCCCTTGAGCTCGATTAGCGTTACTAACTCTCACATTTAGGTAAGACTGAGTAGGATAAAATTCTCCGATATATCCATTGCTACCATCAGGAACATTAAGTGCATGAGTCATCTGAGAAAATGATATTAATAGTAAAAAAAAGCTTATTTTAGTAAATTTCATTTTACAGTTTCCGCTTTACATTTTAAAATTTATTACCATATTAATGATAATTTAATTGAATATTTAAGGGTTGAGTTATCCTTAATAGAGTTATATTTATAATATAATTAGCAATATTACTCTTATTTTTATATTATCTGCTCTTCTTTCATTTCATACATTATTCACCCTTAATTACTTTAGTATCTATACTTAAGATTAAATCAACCAGTCAATCGAAAACTCACCACATTAGAATAGTCAATTTCATTAAGTATATTAAAGCGTTATTGTCTTCTGATACAATAAGATAGCTATTATTAATAAAATAGCCATCTTATTGTGTTATAAATTTATTCACAAATGACATTAACATTTCTAATTGGGCTATCATTTATAGTCATTTTATCTAATCCAGAGTAAACAAATTTACAAGTATTTTTATTCTTACCCCACTCAATATCTATCTGACCTGAATTAGGTAGACCACTCATATAAAGATTTTGAGAATTATCAACTAGTCCATTATTAGGTAATTCATTTAATTCATCTTTAGTATTAAGCGTCGCCACAGCCCCAAATGGAATTTTTTTAGTAGAATTACTCAAATTAAAAATAACTTGGTAGCCTACCTTTGTATTAAATGATTTGGCAAGCACAGCACCTGCTGTTGGATATACATTCATTGATGTATTAGTAAAAGTAACATCATCAGGTAATGTATTTACATCTATGGCTATAACATTTCGGTTGTATTCAGAAAGTTGAGTAACAACGGCGTTATCGAAATAATCAAAGCTTTGTCCAGTAGTTAACTCGCCTCCTTTTGCGTTTTCAGCACTCACTACAGCAATATTTGAACCTAATAATGGTGATAATGTTACTCCTTTAGAGTGTGCAACCACCCCACCACTTAAATTAGCATTAATATTTTGATTATTTCGGGAGTAACTATAACCTAGTCCCGCATTAATAATATTACCAGAATAATTAGTGTTGAGACTGCCACCATAATCTGAGTTAACATTATTATATTGTTGATAAACACCATAAGATAATTTATTGTTTAGCGCCCCACCTGTGATACCCACTTGTTGATAAGTATTATGGTTATTATCAGTGGTTAACATATAATTTGCTGACATAGAGCTAAACCTTTCAGCATTGGATAATACACTAAATGGCATACTCATGGTAAAGTTTAGTCGATGATTTTCTGGCCAATTATTATTGGCTGTTTTTAGCCGATCGATACTGTAATCTACGTTAAAATTGATATTTTTTATATTGGTATTATAACCAACACTTAATGTTGTATTTTTATTATCATTTCCCCAATAATTCGTTCTTGCTCCCCTCAAATAAATAGAGCCATAGTAGCCTAAAGACTGAGAAATAGTTGTTTGAAAACTTGAACGCTGTCTATAACCTAACCAAGGGGCTATATTATCTTTTAAATCATAACCATAACCGTTAAAGTCTGAAAAAGAGTAATAATCTGATGTTGAATATCGTAATGTTGTTAAATCAAAAGATGTTCCTGTTGATAACATACTTTTCGAATAGCGTAGGCGGTAAGATTTACCTGTATAAGTGTTATCTAGTTTCGCTCGAGATAAAGTCACATCAGTAGAAAGAGCACCAAATGAGCCTAAAGAGAAGCCAGTACCAACGACCAGAGAAGAATAATCTTTGGCGAGTAACGCACCACCATATAATGTAATATTTTTTGGTAAACCATAAACTAAAGTTCCTAATACGAAATTACTTTTCTTAGAATTTTCTCGTATTGAACCATTATATTTACCAGCAGCAAATTCATACTCAAACTGCCCTTCGCGAGTCATCAATGGTAAAGATGAATAAGGTTGTGTCGTAACCCGTTTAGAACCATCTTCTTCTTCGATAGTAATTTCTAAGTCCCCAGAGTTACCACTAGCTGGAATATCTTCAATTTTAAAATTACCAGGAGCTACAAATGCTTGATAGATAATATTACCATTTTGGCGAATAGTAACTGTCGCATTAGAATTAGCAACCCCCGAAACAACAGGCGCAAATCCACGCATGCTACTAGGTCTCATTAACACATTAGTTGCTAAAGAGATCCCTTTCATTGGAATACTATCAAATAAATTACCACTCGTACTAACTTCACCCATTTTTAAAGTTGATGCGAGATGATTGATTGCCCGCATAATATAGGTATTAGAGAATTTGGAGTAAGTATTTTTAAAATTTACATTATTTTCCGATTTTACAGAGTCTTTAGAATAACTATAAGTTGTACGTAAACGCCATGGACCAATATTTGCACCACCATTTAAATTAACATATACATTAGAACTATTTGATGTACCTGAAGACGTTTGTTTATTCCTAGAAAAGTTAGCCATATAGTTAAATAATAAGGCAGTAACCCCATCATCTAATAGCTCAGGAGGAATTTCCCCACCAAAAGAACTTTTCATATAAACTTGAGGGATTGAAATATTTAGCGTTAACTGACTAATATCTTCAGTTAATTTAGCATTAGGTATATACTGTTCTATATTATAAATAACAGTATCATCAGCTAACCCTTTTAAATCTTTTATTTTATCTACATCAACACCAAATAGTCGTAATAATTTAGGTGTTAATGTTGGTATAACTTTACCCTGATCATTCTTTTCAAACTTTATATCATAATCTCCCATAGGAGATAAATTAACATTAACGTTTAAATTATAAGTTCCTACTGAAAGTGTATTTTCCTGATAAAACTGACTTAAATCAATATCTTCTGAACCTTGCATTAATAAGTTAGGATCAAAGTAATTATCAGCTTTAGCTAGAGATGGCATAGTAAGGCATAAAATACAAATAAAATTTGTATATCCCTTTATATTATTCAATTTAAAACACTTCATAATCTTATGCCATTCCTTAAATTGTTATTAAATGTTACTCTCTAAACGATGAAGTTTTAGATCAAGCATATTTTCATCACTTAGTTGCCAATCAATATCACCAGAAACATTAGGTGGAATAACTAAATTTTTCTGACTAAATGGAGGTAAAGAAATAGGTCTTCCTTTTTCAAAATATAAAGGTGTTTCACCTACTAAAACCTTAGAAAAAGTGATATATAAAGGAGAGTTATTAGTTAATAAAATAGATGAACCCTCTCTTTTTATAACTATTTTTTTATCGGACTCTACTTTTTCTACAGAGAGTTCTTCAATACTTTTAGGCCTATAAATTAATTTAAAAAAAAATGTTGGTGTTACTACTAAAGATGCTTCTTTTTTGTCATCACCATTTTTTCTTTCTTTCTCTTCTGGAATTGCTCTTAATGCAATCCAAAATAAAGTTTCTCTGTCTTCTGGTAATTTTTGATTTTTATATTCATTACTAGAACGTTTTATTCTCCAACTAAAAGCTGAATTAGGTGCTAACTTGTATAAAGGAGGTAAGATAATAAAAGGAACTTCATTACCTAAATTATTAGGATTATTTTTTTGATCATCATTTTCAAAAACAGAAGTCTCTATTAAATAATTGATATCATTATTATTAGATAATTCTATGCTTACACCATTACTAGATTCATTATAAATATAATTTTTTAAAGAAAAACTAATCCCTGTATCGATATTGCTATTTTGCATTAAATGAATATCACTAGCTAATGTACTTTTATAAAAGAACATTAACATTAAAGTTAAAATCAACACCTTTATATTAAATATATTTTTTGGAATATTAGTTTTTTTCATAATAATGTTATCTATTGTTTTTTTCAATTAAAGATTGTGAATAAACAGATGAATACCCACCAAAATCATCAATAACCTGCCAACTAACATCTTTCACTTTTTCATTATTATCTAAAGCTATTTCCGATAGTGGTGGAACCATTACAGGGATAGGTGATGAATATAAAACTCCATTTAATTTTAATTGAGATAGTGACATAAAATATGGACTAGGATTTTTTATCACCAGTTTGTTATTAACTACTGAAAAGGATAGTTTATCAGCAAAATCACTACTACTCTTTTCAATCAATAACTCAGGGCGATAAAATAACTTTATTACAAATCTTGTAACAACAGTGATTTCTGTATTTATTTCGCTCTTGTCTTGACTATTTATTTTTTTACTTTCTGGTATTAACTGTATTGCTATAAAAAAAACAGACTCTTTATCCTTAGGTAAATGTGATAATGACTGAGGTAAAATTTTCACTGTACTTGATAGGTTAGGCTCAACTCTAACAAGTGGTGGAATAATAATAAAACTATCATCAACTTTTTGATTATTCAGTGTCAAGTTTATTTGACTTTGTGCTAAGTAAAGATTAGGCGAATTATTATAAATAACAACACTTTTACTTTTATCTGTTGCTTTAAAAATAACACGGGTCTGTTTTAAAGAAACGCCCGCAATAGTGTATAAAGAAAAACTAGAAATAAATAAATAGATTATACACTTTACTAATAATATTTTTTTCATATCTTCTACTTTATTTATCTTTTAGTTAACATAGTAACTTAATGTCACCGAAGCTGTAAATGAACCAATATCTGGTTCGCAATTTTCAGTTTTACAGCGAAGAGATGCTGTTAATTGTTTCTTTTCAGCTTCTGATTTTATATTATCCCACACAATAGAATTAGGATCAGGTGCCGCAGAATTAGAAGTATTGACTGAGAATACTCTATTATTAGCATCGTCCCTTATCTGAACCCCAATATTACCATCTGCTTTATTATTAAAAAAATTAGTTGTATCTGCTAATGTGTTTCCTTGAGAAATATATATGCTAACATTACTTAAATCTTTTGATGTACATTTTTGTAAACCTATAAAAAAAGGAATATTAATTGAATCATTTTTGATATCTATTGAAGACACAATCCCTGTATCAGGTGTTTTTGATAAAATAATATTCTCAGGTGTTTCAACATCACATGTATTTTTAAAAAATTGCACAGAGAAATTATATTTAATAGAATCTTGTGATGATGCTATTAAAGGGAATAGAAATAGAGTGAGAAATAAACTAATTACTTTCTTTTTAAATTTAATTAATTTCATATTCACTCCTGAATATATTCTAATATTACAGCAGCATTGGATATACCTGATGTAACATTTTCAGCTCTTTTCACAAAACTGACTTTATAATTTATCCCAATTAAACTATCAGAATTAGTTGTAAATATTGTTTTATTTTCTACATCTACTTTCTCGCAGTTTAAATTTTCACCATCACATACAGTTAATTTAAATCCAGTATTAGTTTTATCATTGGAGCCAAAAAAAACACCATTATCAAAATTTGTACCAGAAGCAGGTTTAGCTGTTAACGTTATATTTTTTTCACTACCTTCGGGAAAGTCTTTACATCTTATTAGATATGAAAAACTTTTAGAATCAATAGATTCCATAATGGATTTTTTTTCAACGTCACTGACAATATAATATTTGTTAAAGTCAATTGACTTATTTAAATCATTAGAACTATCAAACTCACAAGTTCCGGCTATAACAGTTGTTTTAAAATTTATTGTTCCGTTAGCAATCGTAAAATTAAAATAAAAGATAGCTATCAAAATTGTACAAGTTCTAATTAATTTTCTGAGAAAACTCATCCAGGCCTCCCAAATCATTAAATACACTCCATTTCACCATACCTTTTTGCTTAATTGTTGAAAATGTCGATGTTGAAAAAGGATAAAGAATGTTATTCTCTTTATTAAGTTTTATAGCTACTTTATTTATAGTTAGTGATGCGAGATTAATATGGTATGGTGTATTATTCTCAACGACTAACTGAGAACCATTAAATGTAAACTTTGGTTTTGAAAAAGCCATACTTGGTGACATTGATAAACCTTTTGGACGATAAAAAAGTTTAATTACATTTTCTAAACCAATATTCATACCATCTTCATTATTTTTTGATTCAGGAATATTGCGCGAATGAAAGTAATAGAGAGACTCTCTGTCTTTCTGAAAATTATTATTAGAAACAACCTGAATCTTTACTGCATTATAACTATTTGGTTGTGCTTTAAATAAATTAGGCGTAATTAAAAACAAACCTTCCATTGGTCTATTTTCGTCATATTTCTTAGTAATATAATTTGCAACTAGATATGGTTTACTACTTCTATTTTGGATATTTATAGCTGTGCTTTTACCCTCTTCCATAACAATCCTTGTTTGGCTTAAGCCAACCCCGCCTTCCTGAGCCAACACAGGCTGAACAAAAAAGAGAGTTAAAAATAAGCTAAAGAAGATGGATGAAAACTTGAACATAGTCATACCTTAATTTTTAATATAGGGAATAACTAATGAGTTAGTTTATCCCCTAATTATTTTATATAGTTAGTGCCTACTCTAAAGAGCAAAGTTTTTCTTATTAGTCGTATGCAACACTAAATGTAACAGGTACATTGATATCTTGTGCTTCCAGTGTGTCACCTTTTACTGTGGTCATTAACCCAGCAGTTACAGGTACAACGAACTCAGTTTCACCTTCTTTTGCATTCAGTACAGCCACTGATTCGTTTGGTTTTAATACAGTACCAAGCATACCTTCATAGTTTGATGTTAATTTAACACCAACCTGTGTAGCTGTAGAGCTTGAGAATAAATCATTGTGACCAGCCAGAGTATTACCTGAAGCCATTATTGTTACTGGCGTTTCTACAGCTTGACCTTCCTCACCAGCGGTTCCTGGGAATACTTTAGTACAGTTGTTAAGCACTAAGTTAAATCCTTTTTCTGCAATAGGAACAGAAATATCACCAGTAGTAATTGAACCAATAGCATGAGTACCTAAATCTACTTTCGCTGTATTTGCACTAATGTCACAAGTTGCAGTCACTAAACGCGCAGTAAAGTCTACTTTCGCATTTTCTGCCGCCATTGATTGGCTAGATACACCAGTCAAAACTAGAGCCATAGTAATTAAGCCTAATTTAGATTTTAATGCATTCATATTTATATACCTTAATTTTAAGAAGTAATGCTAGTAATAAATTAATACTAGTTAATCATCATTATATAAAACGCATTGATAAGTTTTTTATTAACAAATCAATATCTAACTACTATAATAAATAACAATAAAACTTCAATTACTCAAAAAAAGAATGCTTTGATATATTCATTAAATAATCAATCATTTATGTTATTCTTAATAATTAATTATTAAGAATTATCCTAAGAAATAATATTAATTTTATTATCATTAAATGATTTTTTTATTTATATCTAAGGTTAGATTTTAATTTGATTATCATTAAATGATTTTAATATTTATATAAATAAATATTAACAGTTAAGTTTATTATATGTTTATTTTAAGTAATAAGTCGTTAAAATTTGTTTATTTCTTTTTTAGACTAGTCCCTTAAATATTCTGGACTTCATAAATATAAAAAATAGATAAAAATGACAATCATAATTCGATATATTAACTTGAAGGAGACGATCTAGTTAACCAGCAAAATTAAGTAATAATTTTGGAGAATGTACGCAAAATGAAATTAGTTCTCTATCCACCAAAAAAAAATAAAATACAGTGCATTTCTAGGCCTTGTAATATTCAATATATTACACTGACTATTAACACCTTTAATTTATTAAAATTTATAATATACTCCCGATTATATCTCTTTTTATTTTATGATTAAAAAATTAAGAGATTCAAAATCCTGTTTTCCCAGAGCTACCAGTATTGCAAAAATATCATTGATAATAATTTATTTATAGATAATGAAACACCAACTAGAAATAAACATAACTTTGTTTTTCCATAACACTATCTAAAATAATGATGATATATCGTGTTACTTCTTGCTATGCTTCTATAAATTTACGGTAACCCAAATATTCACGTGTTTGGTGAAGAAGTTAATCCGTGCAAAAAGAAAGGCTAATGCAGATGATGACTAACACCGACATATCGGTTAAATAATAGTCAAAAATCACCTAGGATGATCCATCTAAATGATTTAGCATTTTATATAGACCAGCAAAGAGACGAGGCTATAATTGAATTTAATCGCTCAAAATAAAAAAGGTGCTGTATTATCAGCACCCCTAGATACTATAAACTCATTGTTTTAATGTTTTATTCCATCCACTCAGTGTGGAATACACCATCTTTATCAGTACGTTTATAAGTATGCGCACCAAAGTAGTCACGCTGAGCTTGGATTAAGTTTGCTGGTAACACTTCTGCACGATAGCTATCATAGTAAGAAATAGCCGCCGAGAATGTTGGTGTAGGAATACCAGCTTGTACTCCATAACAAACAACATCACGCAGAGCTTGTTGATAATCGTCTGCGATTTGTTTGAAGTATGGCGCTAATAGCAGATTTGCAATGCTTGCATTTTCGTTATAAGCATCTGTAATCTTTTGCAGGAATTGAGCACGAATAATACAACCCGCACGGAAAATCTTGGCGATTTCACCGTAATTTAAATCCCAGTTATATTCATCTGATGCTGCTTTTAGTTGTTGGAAACCTTGAGCATAAGAGACAATTTTACCTAAATACAGGGCGCGACGAACATTCTCGATAAAGGCTTTTTTATCACCTGAGAATGCTTTAGGTGCTGGGCCTGATAGTACTTTAGATGCAGCAACGCGTTGCTCTTTTAGTGAAGAGATATAGCGAGCAAACACAGACTCAGTGATAAGAGTCACTGGTACACCTAAATCTAAAGAGCTTTGGCTAGTCCATTTACCAGTACCTTTATTTGCCGCTTCATCAAGAATAACATCTACAAGGTATTTACCTTCATCATCTTTTTTACGGAAAATATCAGCTGTAATTTCAATTAGATAGCTACTTAATTCACCTTTATTCCACTCGGTAAAAGTTTCTGCTAATTCTTCGTTAGTCAGATCTAAAGAGTGTTTTAATACAGAATAGGCTTCTGCGATCAGCTGCATATCACCGTATTCGATACCGTTGTGAACCATTTTTACATAGTGACCTGCACCATCAGCACCGATATAAGTGACACAAGGTTCACCTTCAGCAACAGCCGCAATCTTTTCAAGGATTGGAGCAACTAATTCGTAAGCTTCTTTTTGTCCACCTGGCATGATTGAAGGACCTTTTAATGCACCTTCTTCACCACCAGAAACACCTGTGCCGATGAAATTGAAGCCTTGCGCTGATAACTCTCTGTTACGACGAATAGTATCTTTAAAGAAAGTATTTCCGCCATCGATAAGGATATCACCTTTATCTAAATGCGGTGTCAATGCAGCAATTGTTTTATCCGTTGCTTCACCCGCTTTTACCATTAATAAAATACGGCGCGGTTTTTCTAACGAATCAACAAACTCTTCAATAGAATAATTCGGAACCAGTTTTTTACCTGGATTTTCAGCGATAACGTCGTTGGTTTTATCGCTTGAGCGGTTGTAAATGGATACAGAATAACCACGGCTTTCAATATTTAGCGCAAGGTTACGTCCCATAACTGCCATACCAACCACGCCGATTTGCTGTTTTGACATGAAAATAACTCCCGTCTGAAAATAAACCTGCCAGTATCAATGTACTGACAATTTGTTAACCTGATCACATAGTAACTCACTCTCTCACTTGGTGGTAGTTATTGATGTAATTGGTATCACAATCTTTTAGACAAAATGAAATTATTCCCCTACTACTAATAATAATTTATTGAAAAATTCCTTCAAATTGCTCATTATTCTCAAGTCGGCATATGCCGTCTTTATAGAAGGTAAAACAAACTGTATGGAATGGATCTTGGATCCGACAATCTGGGTAGGACTGTCCACCCTAATTGTTCTCGAAATCGTACTTGGTATTGATAACCTTGTTTTCATTGCTATTCTGGCAGATAAACTCCCAGCAAAACTAAGAGATAGAGCTCGTATAACAGGGCTATTATGTGCCTTAGTAATGCGTGTCGTGTTGTTATTTAGCCTTTCTTGGCTTATCACTCTGACAAAACCTCTTATTACACTGTTTGATCATCCTTTCAGTGCAAGAGACTTAATTATGCTGCTCGGAGGGTTATTCTTGCTGTTCAAAGCCACTATGGAGCTTAATGAACGGTTAGAAGGTAAAGATCACGACGAAGGAAAACAACGCAAAACGACCCGTTTTTGGTCCGTCGTTGCACAAATTATCGTGCTGGATGCGGTATTCTCGCTTGACTCAGTGATAACCGCTGTGGGTATGGTTGATCATTTAGGTGTAATGATTGCGGCTGTTACTATTGCAATGTTTTTGATGATCCTTGCAAGTAAGCCTCTAACAAGTTTCGTCAATAATCACCCAACCATTGTTATCTTGTGTTTAAGCTTCTTGCTGATGATTGGTTTTGCATTAGTTGCCGAAGGCTTTGGCTACGCCATTCCAAAAGGTTATCTATATGCAGCGATCGGCTTCTCTATCATGATAGAAGTCTTTAATCAGCTTGCACAATTTAACCGCCGCCGTTTCTTATCTGCTTCTCGCTCTTTACGTGAACGTACAGCAGAAGCGGTTCTACGTATTATTAATGGTAAGCCCGAATCTTCTGAATTAGATCCTCACACATCTGATTTAGTCTCCAGCTCAGAAGAAGTGTTTGATCCTCAAGAACGCCAAATGATTGTGCGTGTGCTTGGTTTAAGCCAACGTAACGTCAACAGCATTATGACGTCTCGTCATGATGTTGAATACGTAGACTTAAATGCAACACAAGATGATATCCGCCAATTATTAGAGAAGGATCCCCACTCTCGTCTTGTGATCACTGATGAACAACATAGTGATGAACCTATCGGCGTGGTTAATGTTATTCAACTACTGAATCAACAGTTACGTAATGAGCCTCTAAATTTACGTTTATTAGTCACTCAACCTTTGATTTTCCCTGAAGGTTTATCCTTGCTGCAAGCGTTAGAACAGTTCCGTAGTGCTCACACTCACTTCGCTTTTGTTGTAGATGAATTTGGCTCAGTGGAAGGTATTGTCACATTAACTGACGTTATGGAAACTATCGCGGGTAACTTACCGGTCAGTTCTGAAGAAAACGATTCACGCCACGACTTGGTTCAAAATGAAGACGGTTCATGGACTGTTAATGGCTTTACACCACTTGAAGACTTAGTGCTTTATATTCCAATCAAATTGGATGAAAAACGTGAGTATGAAACCTTAGCAGGTTTATTAATGGAGCATTTACAACGTGTTCCAACTGTTGGTGAGAAGATCCTTATTGATGGCATTGAATTTGAGCCGTTAGAAGTGAACCACCATCGAATTAATAAAGTCCGAATTGTTGAACCCACACCAGAAAACGAAGAGAACGTTGACGAAGCGTAATCCCCGTCAAATAGCAAAATATCCGCTTTAAAGGCGGATATTTTTTATCTAAAGATAATGCGCTGGAAAATAATATGCATACCAATGTCAGCGTTAAAATAGTCTGGTTAACCTCTGTTGAAGGAGGAAGGCTATCGCCACCTCCTTTAGCTGGTTTTTATTATCCAACTACTCAACTACCTTATGAGCCAAATAGCTGGAGTCTTGCCATTGAAATTACTCACACAAAACAAGAGTCCGAACATTGGATAAGTGAGGGTAATATGCAATTTTTAGTTGAACATGCCCCTCATCATTTATTAGAAAAATTAGAAAAATTAGAAAAATTTGAAATTTATGAAGGCGCTAAAAAAGTCGCAGATGCTTTTATTCAATTTAAGTGATCAAGTGCTTCACAGCTTTCTTAAAAACAAAAATCGGACTTTGATACGAGTTTAAGTTATTAAAAATGAATAATTATCGAATTAATAAAATGCTTTCCAGAAATCTTTAGGGTTAGTTTTTTCATTTAAGATATAAGGATCATTAGGATCTATTTTACACTGTTCTTCTATTTACTCTGACCAAATAGGTCGGCAACTGGTTAAAATTGCAATATAACGCGGGATACTGATAATAAAGATAAGTGGTAACATTAATAACATCATGACCTTAAATAGTCCTTTAAATAAAGTACCTATATAAAAAAGGTAAAACCATAACTCTCTTTTTTATTGGCTATCGGCTTTGATCGAGTCTACCTACTATTTCTTCATTATTTAATGAGCGATTAAGCTTCAACTCAAAGATAAAAAAATCATTAATCCCAGAAAAGAAGCAATAACAATGTGCTTATTTATATTCAATTTAGGTGGAATAGGAAGAGTTTCTGGTAAAATAGAATCCGGTCGTATCATCGCTTATTTCCAAAAACAAGTTTTTTAAATTTATCGTTTCCAACGACGCCCAGTCACAGCAATACCGTATTTATAACGCCAAAAAAGCAAATAACGCCAACGCCATTTCATATCCACACTGTGACAATCAAAATTATAAGGGTCATACTCACTAATATGGCAAAGGGCTTCAACTTCGGGTGTCCATTGGGGAATTTTACTGGTTTGAAAAGTCAACCAACGAGCCGCTGCATGTGCGATATTTACAGGAAGCATAATGATTGAGCCAATAAACCCACAGCGCATAGTTAACATCCAAAGCCCTATTCCAAACGGCTCTTTACGTTCATTAATGGGTAAAAACCAACAAGAGATATCCGCCACTTCTTTAACACCGTTTTTATCTTCCATATAACGGCGTATCAACTCCCAGAAGCGTAGCACATATATTTTTTTCGGCGCATACATACTCACCGTAAAGGTATCAATCACCGTAATACCATCTTCAGCTAAAAGATGTCCACACAGATACCACATATTAGGTGTCAATCCATCTGGCTTTTCCCTTCGCATAGCAAAATAGATATCTTTCCAAGGTACCGTTTGTACTTCTCCATTAATTCTAAATAGATGAACAAGTTGTTTTTTACGATTAAAACGAATGGGATAGTGGGTATAAATAAAACATTCAAATTTAAGAAAAAAAGGTGTCATTATTAGTAAAGAAAGTGATAGTGTAACTCCAAACCATTCATAGATTGAAGATAGAAAAAGCATATCAACTAAAAAATAGAATTCTAATACAAAGAAAAATAATACCACTAATGAAACAAAACCACGATCTTTATAATGCGCATCCGTCACTTCTAAAAAAGTAGAATTTAATTTGATTATGGATAAATCGTTCATTAAATCTTTTTGCTTAATTTCATCACGTCGATAACCTTGAACAAGACGGTTATATAAATCATCATTATCTAAATAACGATTTACTCTAAAATCGAACATGATTTCTTTCACTTTATTTTTCTTTTTCATCTAGTTCTCCTCATTACCATGATTCCAAAGATTAGCAAAAGCTTTTAATTCCTCTTTTTCGTAAATAAAATAGCCTTCATTATTTTTACCAAAGTAATTTATTTTGTTTATCCATAACATTAATTCATTAGGTTTATAATTTTCGATATAAAAAGCAACACCGATATAAACTAGTGATATAAAAATACCAATAATAGGAATTTTATTAAAAAAATGATGATTCAATCTCTTTTAGATATTGAATATCAACAGTAAGTTATTTAGTATAAAATAGAGGACAATGTTTTATTTTTATCACTACGAGGTGCACAACCTTGAATAATAATGATAGAAAGTAAGAGAAAATATTTATAAACGCTCCATCTCTTCTTTTGCTTTATATTTAAAGTAAATAGGTTCAAATAACCTCCTGAATTGTGATTGGATTTATATTTAATTAATGCTCTTTAATTTATTATAATTTGGTCTTGAAGCGTTGATTTTTTCTATAGTACCATCTGAGTAATAAATAATATTAGCACTTCCTAGCTCTTTAGGCATGTCAATCTTCGTGATATTATCTTTATGATAGATAGGGGTAAATAATATATTTTTTTCATCATTGGTTGATATATATTGAGACCTATCCCAACTATTAAACAGGATTATTTTTTTTCTATTTTCTATTTTATTATTAATAAAGACTGGATAGTAATTAAGTTCTATTTCTTCATTTTTTATTAAATTCCTTATCAGTTCTGGCGGGCGAAATTTATGATCATTAAAGATTAAAATAAGTCTATGTGATGGTATTGTTTCAAAATCACTATCAATATTCAGTGTTTTTTTGTAAATGATTGACATCCAAACTTCACTCAATTGCCATCGGCATGAGCCTCCTCCATTAAGGGCAA
>NZ_PENY01000012.1:0-40082 GCF_003144445.1 Proteus sp. TJ1640 | reverse complement strand
TTTATTGTCGGCTCAATTTCAAAACCTTCTTCCTCGTATCCTTGTAAGTTCACACTATATTTATCTTTCATTCCACACCTCTCCACAAACAACTTCAACATTCCTAACTGACATTAAATATTCAGCACGTTTATTGCATTCCGATTGCGTGTATATATCTTCCGTTACAGGCACAACAGAACCCTGTATTAGCATGAGTAATACATATCCTATTATTTGCATTAATTGTTACTCTGAATTTTAGGTATAAAAAACCCTGCTAGTGCAGGGTAGGGGTTTTTATCTTTTTAATATTTTTTAATTTTCTCTTTCTTTTTGTGAATAGTTCAAATTTTAATATTCTATTAATTCTTTCGTCTTGCACTTTGTTTTTTATCCCATTGGTTGAATCATATTGTAAGAATAGAGCATATAATCTTCTTTCCAGAATTATAGTTTCATCGATTAATTTCTTAAGTGGTAAATAGAGATCATAACTAATTTTTAATGAATCATTGCAAGTTTGGCTCATCATTTGAATGATTGTTGAATTTATAAAAAATGAATACATTTTTTTATCTTTATTGTTTGATTTTTTTATTATAAAAGTATAGGCATCTTTTCTAAATCGAAGAGAAACATTCTCTAATTTATCATCCTTTATGTCTTTTTCTATATCTCTCAGTTTTATATAAAATTCTATTATTTTTTCTTTTTCTTCAGAAATGACATTACAGTAATGTTCAAAGTTCTGTTTTAATTCCTTTTTTTTATCATTTTTTTGCAATGCATATACTATAAAACCGACTACAATACCCATACCTGATAAAGTTGTAAAAAATGTAGAAATATAGTTTAGCATAACGCTTTCACCTTTAGTTTCCAAAGTGAAATAACCAACAATAATAATGAACCCAATTAGAAACCAAGCAACAACCCCAACAATACTAATAATAAAATCTTTCATTCCATTGAAATCATCTATATTCCGCTTCATATCCTAACCTTAACAAAAATGAAAACTGAAATCATACTCACATCCATGTGACTAATCCACTGTCAAAATGCCTCTTTAGTCTACTTTGCGAAACTCAATCACCCACACCCATTCGTTATTAATCCAGCCATCTTCGGCGTATATTGTATTCCACATCAAAGTAAACTCGGATGAGTAAGAGTTTTTATACCCATCGAATCCCTCTGCTTTAGCATCGCTTTCACTAATATCATTTATTTGCTGAACCCAAACATCAGTAATTTCAATTTTCCCTTTGATATTACCGTCTTTGTCTGCAATGTTGATGATGTCGCCAGCTTGTCCATAAGGGCAATCATCATCAATAAATCCGTGTCGCCACGCTGCGCATACTTGCTCGGATAAGGTGTAACCCTCTTGCCATGCATTAAGCTTACGTAACTCTTCCTCGGTTACTTTAGGCTGTGGCTCAATTGGTCGGCGCGTCTGTGTTTTTCTGCCATCCATAACAGCCTTTAGCATTACATCGTTAAACTTGATTCTGTCTTTCATCATCCCACCTTATTTGCTGAAAATACTGGGTCAAACTCACGATAAACTTCAAACGTGCCAAGATATTGGTCGTCAATCCATAGCATGAATAACAATGGCCATTGATCCTCCCATCCATCACAGTTATCGTGATAATATTCTGCACATGCTTCAATGCATGAATCGAGGTCATCATCAGCACTGAAGTTATGATCATCTGGTAATTCATAGAGGTTTTCTTCACTAATTCCTGACGGGTCTTCACCTCTGCCACCGGCTATATAAAACTGAACTATTGCCATTATTCATTCCTCTTCATTGCATCCCTGCGATATAGTGCTTAATTTCATTTCCTATCCATTCACCAACCTGGACACTAACGCCGTTTCCTATTTGGCGGTATGCGTCAGTCTGGCTCACGGGGAATTGAAACCAATCAGGTACACCTTGTAATCGCGCATATTCGCGTACCGTGTATGGCCTAACACCCATTGGAAAGTTTTTATCAGTTACTAATCGAGTGCTTTTATCTTTCGCATAGTGAGCAACGCAGGTCGGTGCGATATCACCATTTTGTGGATTACTGATAATAGGTTTGTCTCGGTATGCGCCATTCATTCTCGAATAAACAGAATTCGGTATATTGATTTCTGGTTCTTTTTCCAGGACATCAGCTAGCTTAATTGGCTTATGATTTTCTGGTGGGCGTGGCGTGAAATTCCTTTTCGTACCGATGATTATTAATCGGCTGCGCTTCTGTGGTAGCCAAGTTTCTGACTTGACAGGGCAAAAAACATTAACGTAGTAATCTGGCATTTTTTGCATTGCTTCCATGACAACTGGAAATGCTTTCATACCAGGTACATTCTCAACGACATAAAACTCAGGTCGCGCAATAGCTAAGTGACGCAATGCATGTAAAAACAATTCATCACCAGTTCTCACACCATGTATATCGCCGATTGTGCTGTATTTAGTGCATGGATAAGTAAATATCATGCCGTCACATGAGTCTTGTTCTAAAACTAACTCTTTTGTGATATCGCACTCTTTAATATGATCGCCTAAATTATGACGGTAGGTTTTGCAAGCAGATGTATCAATTTCAAATGCTTGCCCTATATTTATTCCAGATTGGATAATCCCAATATCCATAAGACCAGCACCGCTGAAATAAGAATTAACGGTTATCATATCTATCTCCTGTTTGCATCCTTGCACTGAGTAATACTTGCATCCTTTGGTTAAACGGGTAGGGTCAGAAGGGTATTTTTTGATCATCCCAATCTTGAGGGGGTTCGTTTTGTGGTGCTTGCGGTTGATGCGCTGATTGCTGTATCTTCTGGCTTCCCGCCTGATTTCCACCGTTACCACCAAAATCTAATTGATCAACGATAATTACTGGTGCTGATTTTTTCTCACCGTTCTGGCTTGTCCATTCTTCCATGACGAACTCACCAGTTACTGTAACCTTTGTTCCTTTGGTTAGGTGTGGAGGTAACTTTTCAGCTTTAGGGCCAAACATCTTGCAGATAACCCAAGATACTTTTTCGTGCTCTCCGTAACCTTGCTTCACTGGCAAACTAAAAGATGCAACCGCTTTACCATTCGGCGTCCATCGCTGTTCGCAATCTTTACCTAGGTTTCCACTTGCCGTTATTGTGTTAATTGCCATTAAGCAGCCTCCAACTCTGATTTCCTAATGTCATAAACTTCTTTCGCTTTTGCTTGTTCTGGCGTGTTGTCAAGTAACTTCCATGTTTTACCAAATTCAGACTTTAATGTTTTTATATTGCTAATATTCATGGCATTTCCAGTAAACTCAGACAAAACAGCATCAGGATTAAAATTTCTTTCTTGTTGTTTATGCTCGTTACTATCCGCATCCTTCGAATCATCAATTGCAAAAAGTCCATTTAAGCAATATTTACGAGCATAAGAACTTGTTGCCCCTGTCACCTGAGCGTCATCCATTCCTTTTTTTGACATTGGCTCTCTTGCCATCGCTGTTACGCTGTGAGAGTGCTCTCCATCCGTTAAAGTCGCAGTCGATTTGACATAAATTCTGTCGCCAACAGCAACAACATCATCCGTAATGCTTAAGACTAACCCATCCAGTAACGGCTTAACTGATTCCAGAATTCCTTCGCAACTCCTGTATGCGTAGTTACCGAATGAGTTATTTAGGTTCTTCGGGGCTTTTAAATTTTGCTGAATATTGGCTATTTTTTTGTAGAATTCTTTACTCATAATTACCTCCAATAAAAAACCGCCAGACTAGGCGGTTAATTGAAATGTCATACGTTTATGAATAGCTCTAACCCTGTCTACATCCCCCTTACAATACTCTGCTACAACTGAAATTTTTCCATCCTTAACAAAGTCCCAAACTTTACTTCCATCGATATCTTCACCGGTCTCAGAACCCTTAGCATCCAACCCGAGAACTGAGCACAGCTTATCTAGTGACACACGTCCATTATGACCAGCCCATACAGTCATCGTGTCGAATATAGCTTTATCCCATGATCTAGCTCCGAAAGGGATTACTCTTGGAGGTTTAACCCCAAGAACAACAGCGCGTTGGAATAGGAATTTGAGGTCAAAATCAGCTACGTTATGACCAATAAATACAGGTGGTACGTTTTTTGATGGGTCGTAATTGTCGTCAATTAGCTCAAATAAATCAGTGATAATTCTCTTTTCATTGGCTAGATAATCTTCCGCGTAGAAAGTTTTAGTTTCCCCGTCATTAATTGCTACACCAATCACGCAAACATGACCGAAACCACCATCAAAACTAGTCTTTTTCCAGTTTTCTTCTCCTACAATCTCTCGGTTTTCAGCTAGCCAAGCATCAATTGATTCTTGTTTTTTATAATTACCCGGAGCGGTCACGTCATCTATAAATTTTTGTCTAACTACTGGGTCTTGTGATGGTATGGTTTCGATATCAATATAAATATTCATTACAGCTCCTTAATTAAATTCACCTTGAAAGTCTTTCATTGGTACTGGCAATCCCTGCCGTCCTAACACTTCCGTTTGATACATAAATTCATCATGTTCGCGTTCCTGCGATTCTTTACGCTTCCCGCGTAATTCTTCTAACCACTGTTGATGTTGTGTCACGCAACCCTCCTTAGCTTAGAAACACGTAATATCCTATTAATAAAGGATTCCTTGCCAATCGCATTGATAATCCGTTCAAGCGATTCGTCGTCACAATCGAGCACATATTCCATTGCCTCAACTGAGTCTATTTCCGTTAACTTAGCCAACTCACTGAAACTTCCTGTCTCAATACTAAGCTTGCTACTTTCGTCAAATTCCATGACTGTTTTGCCGTCTACTACCCGAGTTCCGTTCGAGTATCTGTATGAAATTTGCATAATCACCTCAGCTTGCAAATGTCGGTATTACACCAACGGTTGTTACAATGACCACAGCTAAACTGAATAACCATGGGCTTGTACGTTTATTCTTACGTGCTTGAGGCGTAGTGATACGCACCGCCATGCCGTCACGCATAGCGCTGTAATAGTTAGTTTTCATTTTTACCTCGCCAGGTGAGCGATAGGGTGGTTATCTGGTGTTGGTGCGGTGGGTTACTGCTGACCGAGGGCTTTTGAGATTGCTTGTCTGGCTTTTTCTTCTACGTCAATTGCATGGCCAAGATAAAAGCCATCTGCTAGTACTTCTACGCCAATATTATTTGCAACTTCAATGTATTTAGCCATTGATTGCTGTATTGATTGTAAAGCCTCTAATAATTCTGGTGCTACTGCGATTAGATGGGCATCTTCTTCTTTAATTTCAGTAAGAAAGGATGCGACAACGTTATGATTATCATCAATCAAAAGAGAGTTTTTAATTACCCCACCCCTTAAATGCCAAGGCGCTGGACTATGCTTAAACTCCATATCACCCCCTAGCCTTTAACATTGCATCTGCCAACTCATAGGCTTGTTTTGCGTACACATCAAAATCGCCTTTGCATTCTTCAAATACAACAGGGCCATTTAATGAGCTAATGATTGCTAGCATACATTTAGCAGCGAAATAATCCCTAATTGTCATACCAGAGCCGCCACAATCAGAGCTAACCCAACAGTCCTTGCCTGAATCTAAAAATCCAGACTGAGGAAATGCATAACCACCAGTTTCTTTTTTCTCTGGTATATCTCCCAGCAAGTCATCAATATAATCTTCCTTATCTGTCATACTCCCTCCGTTATTAACTAATCCAACAGTTTCCATTTTGGAAATAGTTGGTCTATCTCCTATCTATTAATCATCAAGCCATTCAAGAAACTTAACTCATTAGCGGTTATTTAAGTTTCCGTTTTTTCGCTTGAGTTCTCTTTCGATCATAGTGGCAGTCCTCACCGCCCATTTATCGACAATTTTTCCATCCTCTACAACTAAAGCCATCTCCTCTGGCTTAACCATGCACTCAGCATCAAGATTGCACCCTTTGCATTTTTTGAACTGACTGCACCATTGATTGGTATCAATAGTCGTATTCATGCGGATAGTCCTGATATTGACTCATATCATCATCTGGGTGCTCGTCGAATTCTTCGATATCTTTTTCCATAATTAACTCCTATTAATCAACTCACCACAGCCCACAGAATGGACTGGGATTAGTTAACTGTAGTGAATTTCAACCCTGCAAATCGGATAGGTATTAAGTTGTTTATCACGTATGCATTTTTCTGCTTCTTCCAAATTATGAAAAGAATCACAAAATTTTATATTTTCTACTGACTTACCTTGATAGTCCTCATAATCTCCAGCAAACACCACATAATCTCTATTCATATCTACCCCCTCGCCGTAACCCCGAACTCACTGCTCGGCTGTTTTGTTTTAACTCCTGAAAATACTGCTACATTAGGTAAGCAACAGTTATCAGGTGTATGTATTTAGGTAATAAAAAACCCCGCTGTTGCGAGGCCTTATGTTAGTCGGTGTAAATCACCACTTTTTATTTGGATTTCTTTGATGAGCATGATTTACAACTCTATTCATAATGTCGTCTTTAGGTGCATTATCTTTTGTCTCGCAGTCTCTTGGTAAAGCCCCACTCATTAAGGCTCTATCAGTTGCTGTTAATGTTCCATTAGGTACTTCAATTGGTTTGTATGGGTCAACAACAACGCTAGGATCTGTTTCTTTAGCTATAAGCGCCTCAGATCTTTTTAATTCAATTAGCTTTCCTCTAGCCAAATACCTACGCATTTTAGAGTTAAGCTTTCCTGTTTGAGGAAGATACTTTATCTTCGCCATGTTAAGCCCTCGCAGTTACTTCTCCAGATTCTAACAGCGTACCAGATTTTCTATATTTAGCTGAGTAAATACTAGAATTTGGCAAGCAAGTATTATCTGCTGAGTCATAAACTTTAGTGCTACGAATTGAAATTGCTTTCTCAACTCGGCTAATAGGTTTTGTTTCAATCAATGGCATAGTGGCATTTAGAATTTGCTCTATTTGCTCATTAGCCAGCTTTTCAGCTCTCTTTCTTGCTGCATATCTATTTGCAGAGTTACCACGCAAGTGTTCAGGTTTACGTGACTTTTTAACTGTAATAGTTGCCATATATCCTCCAAACAGTTGGCTTTAGTGAGCACAGGGATCGAAACCATGTTATTTCTGTTTATACATGGGATGCTCTCCATGTCGTGGCAAATCTCCCTATGGTGGGGGTGAATGCCCTGTGCTCATTAAAACCTTCTGAGAAGGTTGACGCTTCAAGAGCGCCACCGTTCTGATGACTAATACACAGCTCGTCATCATCGTTGTTAAAGAACATCAACGTGCTGTGTTCCGTTGATGAGTTAAAATATACAGATAAAACTGTATTCAGTCAACAGATAAAACTGTAAAAATACAAGTGAATCTGTATTTGCATGATTTTTAATGAAATTTAGATATAAAAAAACCTGCTGGTTAGGCAGGTTTCATATTTGGTGTGGAGGTGGTTATCTTTTTCTTCGATAAATCCTGTGCTCAATCATGGTACCGATGATAATTAAAGAACCTTTTTCACTATCTAGTATAGGGTAATCATCGTTTAATGGTACTAATTCAAAGTGCTCTGTGCCATCTATATGAATATGTGTTGGCCTGTATTTTTTAAAAGTTGCTTCATTGTCGCCGTTTGATGCGACAACAAACTCACCTGGATTTGGGGCTATTTCAGGGTCAATGACAACAATATCCCCTGATTTAAAATCAGGCTCCATTGAATCCCCTTGGATTCTTAGCGCAAAAGCATCTTGTGATAAATCTTGATCTGTAAGGATATACTCAAAAGAACCATCACAATCTGTTATAGGAATGCTATGAGCCAAATTTCCCGCCTGAACGTAACTTATAAGAGGTATTTTTCTTGTGTTCACCTCTGAAATTGGTTGAATGTTATCTCCAGTCATCAACCACCCTGCATCACATTCTAACGCTTTAGCAATGCTAATTATATTGCGAGGTTTCTTAGTTTTCCCGTCTTCAATTGAAGCCCAAGACTGTTGTCTTATACCAGCCTTATCTGCAGCTTCTGTCTGAGTAAGCCCTAATAAATTTCTTCTCGATTTAACTCTATCTGCAAGACTCATGACACTCCCTCCTGTGAGTATTCTCACAGCAAATACTGTATTTGACAAACAGGCTTATCTGTTATCTAATACAGGTAAAACTGTATAGGAGAAAGCCGTATGGAAACTATCTCTCAACGTGTAAAGGCAAAACGTTGTGAGCTTGAAATGACTCAATCTCAATTAGCTGAACTTGTTGGAATCAAGCAACAATCGATTCAGAGAATTGAATCAGGTGATACGAAACGACCACGTTTCATTCTTGAGTTATCTAAAGCATTAAATTGCGATCCTCAATGGTTGCAATCAGGAACAAAATAATACCAACCGTTCTTTAACAACGCAGGGTTCTTGACTGCTACGGCGCCATTCTTGAAGTGGCAGATTTACCCACCAAACAAACAATCCGCTCATATGGAATGAGCCACGGATCATTACTGCTGTTCCCAATATGGGAAGTAATCTAAGAAGGAATTTAACAAATGGAACTATCAAAAACTATCAAAGTTGAATGTTCGTCAAATGAATTGATGAGCTTCTATCTAAAACAAATGTATTCAGTCGGAAATAACGGACTGGCAAAAATGCTAGGCATTCATCCATCAACTTCAAGTCGTGATAAAAATCGAATATTTGAGCTTGCTTGCAAGGCAATAACAGAGCTTGGATTACCACCTGATTCAGTCGCTATTAGTGAGAAACCAACAAAGGTTGTCATTGAGGGGGATTACGCAGAGAGATTGATTCAAATGCTTGAAGGGAAGGGAAAGATTAAAAGAAAAGCCCCAGAGGTAACTGAGGCTTCTCAACAAATGGACTTAACCATTTAGACTAACAAATACACTGTATCAATAACCAGTATTAAAGGGAAGCCTAATTTGAGCTTTCCTTTTGCTGATACAGCTAATTAATGGAGTAATTATATATGGATGAAGAGTTTTTAATAATGGAACCAGCCCCTCAGCTCTATTACCCGTATCTAGCAAACGAAGAGATTATAACTAAAGGGAAGTTACCAAGTGACTATTCTGTCGGTGGTTGGATCTATGTAATGAGCAATAAAAGCATGCCAAATATATACAAAATAGGCATGACGACAACCACGCCAGAAAGGAGAGCAAAGGAATTATATTCATCATCAGGCGTGCCGACACCATTTAAGGTTGAGTTGGCGTATTACTCACACTCACCAAGAGAAGATGAAAGTAGAGTTCATCGAATTTTATCTGAATTTCGAGTGAACGAAGCTAGAGAGTTTTTTGAAACATCACTAGAAAAAATTAAATGGGCATGCAATGAACTAGACCTTGAATGTCGAGAGCGTGACTTATCTGAAATAGCAGTTATGACAAATGTTATATGCACTGATAAAGCTGAGGAGTTGAACATTGAAGATATTTTTGAGCAGGAAGGAATTTACTACTTTGGCGATAAAAATGCGATAGCAGGAACAATGATAAGAATGGCGGTGCGTCTCATGTTAAAGGCAACTGGATTTTCATTTTATATAAATGATGGGGAAATCAGCCTGATAGAGAGAGCTGATGAACAATATTTCAGGAGAGTTGAGAACAGATCTCAGCGCGAGATACCAGATTTTATTAAGGAGCTAATAAATGGCCAGAGCAAGAAATATTAAACCAGGCTTTTTTACTAATGATGACCTTGCTGAATGTGATCCATTTGCACGAATCCTATTCGTTGGTTTATGGACTATTGCAGATAGAGAAGGTCGCTTAGAAGATAAGCCACGTAAAATTAAAGCTATGGTTTTGCCATACGATGATGTTGATTGTGAAAAATTACTCGCACAACTACACAGTAAAAACTTTATTACCAGATATGCAGTAGATGGGAATGAGTTTGTTCAGATTAATAACTGGAAGAAACATCAGAACCCTCACGTAAAAGAAGCGGCTAGTGAAATACCAGAACAAGTAATGCAACCTACTGAAAACAAAGGAGCACTAGAAAAGCACCATACAAGTACAGTGCAAGAATCAGAAGAGCATACAACAAATCCTGCTGATTCCCTTAACCTGATTCCTGATTCCCTTAACCTGATTCCTAATAACACCCAAGCCGAAAACACGGCTTGTCCTAGTGAGCCAGAAAATCAATCTGCAAGTATTCACCAAATGTCTAGCAAGTATGCATTCGAGGGAGAAGTGATCCGCTTAAACCACAAAGACTTTGCTGAATGGCAGTCGCTGTATTCAAACATAGACTTGGTGCATGAGCTAAAACGACTAGATATCGAGTTCAGATCCGCTAAGCCTAAAAACTGGTTTATCACTGCAAGCCAGAAGTTAAATTACCAAAACAAAAACCCTGGTAATTCATGGAAAGCCACGCCACCTAAGCGAGCTGTAAACGAGAATTTTGCATCCAAGGACTACGGTAAAACGGATGCGCCAACATGGATGAATTAAATCATGAACCTATCAGACAAAATCGAGCAAATCGAAAGGCAACTTGAAAACCTAAGCAAACCGCCAGCTGAAATACCGAACACCGAAGTAACGACTGTTGAATTAACCTGCTCTAAGCATGGCGCATATCAAGCCAGAACTCGCTCAAGTAAAACCGCGATATCAATTCCATCACGACCAACACCTTGCCCGCATTGCCTCATGGAAGAGCTGGAAGCCTTGAAGATAGAACAGCGTGATTATGACATGCGCTTCAAGAAGAAACTTACAGAAAAACTCCTTGATGAACTTCATGTTCCAGAGCGATTTAAATCTTGCACATTGGATAACTACGAGGCTGTGAACAAGGACGCTCAATATAATCTCAATGTTTGCAAAGCCTACGTTAAAAAATGGGAAGATCGCCTAAAAAATGGCGGTGGTTTAGTGATGTGTGGAAAGCCTGGCACCGGTAAAAATCATCTGGCATTAGCAATAGCAAAAAGTGTTGTTGAGGATTATCAGAATTCTGCGCTATTCACGACAGCCTTGCGAATTGCAAGAAAGTTTAAATCCACTTGGAGTAAGAATTCTACTGAAACAGAGTTTGAAGTTATTCGGATTTATACAAAGCCAGATTTGTTAATCATTGATGAGGTTGGTGTGCAATTCGGCACCGAGGCAGAAAAGCTGATTCTATTTGAAATCATCAATACTCGTTACGAGAAGATGAAACCAACAATTCTAATCAGCAACCAAACCAGAGAAGAATTAGGCGCATTCATTGGCGAGCGAGTTATTGACAGAATGAATGACGGCGGTGGTTGTACGCTGGCTTTTACATGGGATAGCTACCGAACAAGAAAGCAAGTTGCTTAACACGCAAGAGGATTTTTAGATGAAAGGAACAGAATTTAAAAAGTTGATGTGGCTCTACGCTGATGAGGCAATGATACGCAAGCGTAGATATGTGAGGGGCGGGAAAAAGACAGCGGACTGCAATCGAAAAATGCACAAACCATATCGTTGTGAAAAGGTTATGAATCGCCTTTTAAGAATTGATTCTGATGCGTTTGTTAAAAGACTAAACCGAAAGGAGGCATCTAATGCAGGGAACTAATTCAACTAAGAGCATTCAACTAGAAGTTCTTTACATGGGTAAAGATTGCATTTGTGTGATTTTTCTCAAAGGGCCTGCGCCAATAAATGTATTGCAGGACATTGAAACTCAGCTATTAAAAGATGCTGAAGAGCATGAGATGTTTAATAAGCACGGCACATATCAAATCAGCGTTACGAGAGACAACGGTGAATATGATAGCCATGGTCGATGTGAAATAGCGCCATATTGGGATTTCGACATTCAATCATTTGAACCAATGCCAGAGGGTGAATGATGGAATCACCACTTGCAAGAATGATTAAGCAACAAGTGTTTGATGCCAACGTTGCTCGTTTAGTTAAACTCAACGATGAGCAATGGGATTTCATACTGAATGACCAAGACAAATGCGCGTGGGCTGGCGGTAACTACTACGGTCACGATTATCATGAGTGGGAAATTCTTATAGCTCACGATATTAAATACGTTCAAACAGGATTGAGAGAGGCGTTGATATGAACGAACTCAAGAAATGCCCTGAATGCGAATCAACAAAAGTTGGTGTCGCCAAAAAACTAAAATACCTAATGTGGTTTGTAATTTGTCATTGTTGTGAATATCGAAGCATGGCGCAACCATCAGAGATTGAAGCAATTGCAGCATGGAACAGGAGAGCTAACAGTGAGTGATACGGAGGTGTAATTGACAAATGATATCTGTCTCCATAAATCCAACCTCAAAGGAATTTTCAAAACCCTCTCAGAAGTAACAGAAACCGGTAAGCGGTACCGAATCAAAATCACCGAATGGCGTGAACTCAGAACAATACCAATGAATAAAACATGGCGAATGTGGGTAGAAACCACAGGCGACTGGCTACGTGCGCGTGGCGTTGTCATTGATATTAAAAATGGTGCTGGTGAGGTCGTTTTATCAAAACCAATCACTAACGAAGAAACCCATGAATATTTTGTCGGTCACTGGTTGGGTCGTGACGAAAACGGAGAGCGTGAGAAAACTAGCCGGATGGATAAAACGAGGATGCTCATCATGATGGAGAAACACGAAGCGTGGTGCATTGAAAAAGGCATTCCAATCATCATCCCGAATGACAGCGAATACATGAAACTAAAGGATAAACAAGATGAGTAAATACGACAGACCATGCAAAGGCGTAACAATCGATGTGTATGACGTTTTAAAGGCCTTTGAAGTAACTAACCCAGCATTACAGCATTTAATTAAAAAAGCTCTCTGCGCTGGATTGAGAGGTCATAAAGACAAAGAACAGGATTTATGTGAAGTGCTGGCATCCGCAAAACGGGCTATTGAGTTGGAGGCTGAGAAATGACTGAAGAACAATACAGGACTTATGCGAGAGTGATAGTTGTTGGTCGTGAATTCATCTCATTTAATCACAACACTATTTCAGCGGTAACATGTTTAACACCCGCAAGAGTCGGAACTATTTTAAGAAAGCTACTTGCATTTAAGTGTGTAGAGCATGTTGAAACAAAGAGCCGTAAACGCACTCGCCCAATTAATAACTATGCAGTAACAGACGATGCAATCACTCGACTGAGAAGCCAGTTTGAAAAAGAGCGACTGGCTAATTTACCCCTATTTCCAAAAGCAAAGAAAGTCGAAGCAAAGAAACCTAGAAAAGTTCTGGATGATTTTATGTGTGGATTGTCATTTGTCGATAAAGCCAATATTGCAGGCATGGGTAATCCGATGTTGATGAAGTTTGATTCATTATTGAGTGGGGTGAGAGCGTGAAAACAAAGTCAACAAAAATGGAGTTGGTCAAGTTTGAAAGAAACGAAAACCTATTTCTCAAGGAGTATAACGTTACTCACAATAACGAGACTACAAAGCTAGAGCAGAAAATATCTATTGCCAGAGATAACTTTGGAAAGTTTGAGGTAGATATTGAAATGGATGGATTCCCTCGCATTAGTGATGAAACCGAAGCACTGCTCAAATACGGAGAATGGCTAGAGCGACTAGGTATTGTCATTAAACGTGAAGCTAAACGTGCGGTAAAGCGAGGCGTTCAATGAACTGCCAATCATGCAATAGACCGTTAACAGATGATGAAATTTATGTGTGTGCTCAGTGTGCTGATGAATACGCTCATTTGGAAGTGATGGATAAAATCAAAGGAGAGGGAGATGGCTAACTTACGCAAAGAAGCTCGAGGTCGTGAATGCCAAATTAGAATACCGGGAGTGTGTAATGGTAATTCTGAAACTGTCGTCTTGGCTCATTATCGAATGTCTGGCATTTGTGGCACAGGAATAAAGCCTAATGATGTATTTGGTGCTTGGGCGTGTAGTGCTTGTCACGATGAATCTGATAGGCGTACTCACTACGTCGATGCTGAATACGCAAAGCAATGTCATTTAGAGGGCGTTATTCGTACTCAGGATATTCTCATCAAGGAGGGTAAGATTAAGGTATGAACGAGTATCACTTAAAACTGCCGTGGCCACCGCAAACAAATCACTTATATACAATAGCAAGAGGGAGAAAAGTAAAAAGCACGAAAGGTAGAAATTTCAACAATGCAGTAATCAATCAAATCACCAAAGCAAATCAGCAGTACAACCTATCTGGCAAGTTAAAAATAAAGATTATCGCCAACCCTCCAGACCGAAGAAAACGTGACCTCGATAACCTCCTGAAAGCCCCATTAGACGCACTGACGCAAAGCGGTGTAATTGCTGACGACAGTATGTTTAAAAGCATAAAGATTGGCTGGGGTGAAAAGGTTACTCATGGCTCATTAGATATCACGATATGGGAGATAGATGATGTTCACTGATTTAATCACAGCTATTGAAGAAGCCAGATATTTAAAATCCAAATCAGGCGGTCGAGTTAACTTCTGTGTAATGCAGATTATGAACTATATGGAAGTAGTCAGCGGTCTGATGGAAGGTGTCAGGGTTTTATATACAACTGCGAATGATGATTATCACACAGTATTACCGGAGGCGAGATGAGCTATAACGGAGAAAAGGAATTAACAGATGAGCAATTTCGCTGGCTAGATGGATGGTTAAATCTGTGGGGGGCGTGGGTATATTCTGGTCGTATCGATATTCGTATGATCAACATGATTTATAAATTCATGCAAACAGTAGAGCCAAGTAAAAACCCATCAAGACCTATGTGCAATGACGATGAAGGAATGTTGATTTCTCAGGTCGTAGATTCAGTCATCGCCACTGACACACAGGCTTATGGAATATTACTAAGTTATTACGCTCATGGTTCATCTAAGTTGTCGATTGCATCTTACTATCACCGAGTTGCAAAACCACGCAAAATGCAAACGAGAGGGGGAAATAAATACGGCAAGCCATCTCATAGAACTTGCAGGAGAGAAGTTGACGAAAAACTAAAAGCTGCTCAGTGGTTATTGTACGAACCTCTGCGAAATGCAATGAATAATCGTAAACGTGTAGCTAAAGTAAAGAAAATAACTGAACTTTGCTATTGACATTAATGGACAAATGGACAACAATTATAAGGTAAGTTGCTTTACGTGACTCTTAAGTTTACTTACCTCATTCAAGACCTCGCTTCGTCGGGGTTTTTTGTTATCTGATTAGTGGATAATGCTAAAGCCAGTTAGCACCAGTAATAGCCTGACGCTCGGAAATAGGAAACTTGGGAATGCGGTAGAGCGCATCGAATACCGAGATTGTGGGAGATTGGCACCTACATCCACTTTATTTAATTCCCCCGAATTCGAGGGAATAAGTTTTTGATATTATTCCAGAGTGCTTATTTGCATTGTGGTAATCCAACCATCCGGAATTACCGGATAGTTCACATTCAGAAGATCGCTTAGGCGGTCTTTTTTCGTATATGCCGACCACAGAATCAATCACAACACCTCACGTTCACACAAGAGCTGTGAGTCGGCGTTCTATTAACTAATTCCTCCAAATAGGGGGTGAGTATGAATCATATGAAAGAAACCCCTGAGTTTTGGGATCAAGTATTCCAAGTTATCGCCTCTCATAAGGAGCAAGGAATTAGCGCGTCACTAGCAACTGGCATGGCAATTCTGCGTGGTAAGTACAACGGCGGTGGCTGGAAGAAAACGTTATTTGATGGTGCTATGTGTGCGTTGTTTGCATGGTTTGTAAAAGACCTCTTGACGCTACTTGGCCTTAATCATGAATTGGCATATCTGGCTAGTGTATTCATTGGGTATGTCGGTGTGGATGGATTAAGTAAACTCATTAAGGGTAAGGCAGGGCTGAAAAGTGAGTAAGTTTAGATTAAGTAGACGTAGCGAAGAAAACCTCCGTGGCGTTCATCCTGATTTGGTTAAAGTAGTACATCGAGCATTAGAAATTACCGATATTGATTTTATGGTGATTGAAGGTAAGCGTAACGAAGCTCGACAACGACAATTAGTTGCAAGCGGTAAAAGCCAAACGATGAATAGTCGTCACTTAACTGGCCACGCTGTTGATTGTGCTCCGCTGGTAAATAATCAGATCCCTTGGAACGATTGGTCATACTTTAAAAAAGTAGCTGATGCCATGATGCAAGCGGCGAAAGAGTTAAGTGTCGATATCGAATGGGGCGGTAACTGGAAAACATTTAAAGATGGCCCTCATTTCCAATTAACCCATAAGACATATCCCGCATGAATACGCTAACTAAGGTATTAGCTGGACTACTGGCAATATCTGCATTCTGGCTATGGTGGGTAATAGATGACTACGACAAATTAAGCAAAGATTACAACACAGCAACTAATCAGTTATCTCGCCAGCAATCTGTTACAGAAAACGCCAACCGAACATTCAGGATTATCAACAATGTCTCATCACTTAATAGCGAAGAGCGGAATAGGTCAGCCGTGGATTCTGAAAAAGTTAAAACGGTTATCAAAACTGTTCTTATCAATAATGATTGTGCCAATACTGCTATTCCTAGTGACGCTCTTATCAGGATGCACGACTATTCAGAAAGAATACGTGCCAGTGGAGCACATAGCGATACCAGCACACCTAACCACTGATTGTCTATTACCCTATATACCAGAACAAATGACATGGGGAGAATCGTTAATGTTAAACATCTCCCTGTTATCGGTTATTGAGCAATGTAATTCAGATAAAAAAGCAATACGGGAAATTGAAGAGAATAGATAAAAAAATACCCTATGAGTTTGGGTAACATAGGGCGGTTAAAATGAAGCAAAAAATAAATACTTAGCAAGTATACAGTTATTGCCAGAAATAAAAAAGCGCCCTGATAGAGCGCAAAGTAGAACACATAGAATGTATTAGATATCAACACTGGGTTGATTGAGATTTAAGTATAATTACCTGTACGTAAACTTACAAATCCAACCCATCTATTATTGAAATAAATCAAATCGATTTCCATGCATTATTAATGCGTCATTAATGCGTCGCATTGTCGCTGTCTCCTATGTTAGCCATGACCTGCATTACCTCACAGTGAGCGCATAGTGAGAATCAAAAACAATGAATACCACCATTTTGTTATTTTTCGGTCATTATCAGCAACGTCAGCTGTAGGTAGAAGAAAGGGCGTGACAACCGGAGAGACGAGTACAATTTATAAGAGTCAATCACAAAGCCTATTTTAACGAATGGGCTTTTTAATAGGCTAAGGAGATAAACACAATGGCAAAACCGGATTGGGGGATGCTACAACAACAGTTCCTCGCCGAACATGCTATAACAGGAATATCCCCTAAAGAGTGGTGCGAACTAAAGGAATTAAACTACGCAACAGCTCGACGATATATCAAAATATCCAGTGCGCAGAATGCGCAAAAAACTGCGCACAAGAAATTGCGCACTGCGCAGAAAAAAGAATGCGCAAAAAAGCCAATGCACAATAGTGATATACCCGATGCGCAGAGTAATGAATCAAGTAATGCGCATGATGATGAAAACACCTTTAGTCTGCGCAATTACGGGCTAACTGAACAACAGATTAAATTTGTTAGTGAATACCTTATCGACTTAAATCGAACGGGAGCATATAAGCGAGCCGGTTATAAAGGTGAGGGAAATACAGCTTATGTAAATGCTACTCGCATGCTAAGAAATGCTAAGGTTTCACGAGCAATCACAGACGCATTAGCAGAACGGGAGCGCAGAACAGAGATAACCCAAGATGCCGTATTAAAAATGTGGTGGGATATCGCAACAGCAGACGTTAACGAGCTGACCGAATACCGACGATTATGTTGCCGTCATTGCTGGGGCTTTGGTTTCAATTATCAGTGGCGTGATTCAATAGAGTTTGAAGATGCTACTAAAAAAGCGCTCACAACCAATAAACCACCTCCACAAGATGTGGGAGGCTACGGTTACGATGAAACATTAGATCCAAATCCTGATTGCCCTCGTTGTAATGGTGCTGGTATTGGGCGTGCGTACTTTCATGATACGCGTGACTTAACAGGGCCAGCTCGTCGAGTATTTGCTGGCGTGAAAGAAGGGAAGTTTGGTGTTGAGGTTATTACTCGTAATCAAGATGAAGCGCTTAAGATGGTTGCACAGCATTTAGGTATGCTGAAGAACAAGACGGAATTAACGGGTGCCGATGGTGGACCTATCAAAACAGAGATAGCTAACTTGTCACCTCAAGAAGCATCTGACGCATATAAGCAAATCATGGGGTAAATTGATAAAAATAGCGGTTTCATTGAAAAATTAGGCTATGCAAAATCACACCTATTTTATGCACGTTTTATTCATTCTAAATTGTACCCATTTCAATAGATAACTTAGATAAATAGCGCTTACACATAGAAAATACACTCAGTTGATTTTCGGTAGGGCGTGTAAGCATCATTATGTTAAATAGACATTGAATTAAAGAAATTTACTATGCCCATCCCATTCCCGTTTGATTTTAAAAATCCTGACTACCCGCAGGTATTTGAATGGCGAATGGAACGATTAACACGAATTCGCCAAAATCCAGAATCTATACCAGCACTCAACGCTTACTACAAAGATAATCCAGCTCAATTTATTATTGATTGGGGAATGACGTATGACCCACGAAACCCTGAGCGAGGTTTACCTTCTTATATCCCATTTTTATTATTTCCTCGACAAGAGGAATGGATTGAATGGTTTATCGAACGATGGAAAGGGCAAGAGCCTGGTATTACAGAAAAGACGCGTGATATGGGGATGAGTTGGCTAACGGTCGGCTTATCTTGCACTGTATGTAATTTCAATCGTGGTATTAGTGTCGGCATAGGTAGTCGTAAAGAAGAGTATGTCGATAAGATCGGGGTACCTAAATCACTGTTAGAGAAAGCCCGTATCTTCATGTCTTATCTGCCGGCTGAATTTCGTTTTGGTTGGAATAGAAACAAAGACGCACCACACATGAGAATAAAATTTCCTCATACTGACTCAATCATATCGGGTGAGTGTGGTGATGGTATTGGGCGAGGGGATCGCGTAAGTTTTTATATTGTTGATGAGTCCGCTTTCCTCGAACGGCCATCTCTTATTGACGCTTCTTTATCAGCTACAACTAACTGCAGACAAGATATTTCAACGCCAAATGGAAATGCTAATAGCTTCGCTATCCGTAGGCATAGCGGAAAAATACCAGTATTTACATTCCACTGGAGAGAAGATCCAAGGAAAGACCAAGCATGGTACGACAAGCAGGTTGAAGTTTTAGATCCCGTTACAGTCGCTCAAGAAATAGATATAGATTACAACGCATCCGTTGAAGGGGTGATTATTCCTTCTGCATGGATACAGTCTGCAATAGACGCACATATCAAGTTGGGAATTGAACCAACAGGTAAGCGCCTTGGTGCTCTTGATGTGGCTGACGAAGGTATAGATAAAAATGCCTTTGTATCAGGAAAAGGAATATTGATTGATGTTTGCGAAGAGTGGAGTGGCAAAGGTGCTGATATCTATCAAACTGTGGTTAAGGCTATCAATTTAGCCAGTGATTATGGTTGTAGTGAGGTTCTATATGATGCTGATGGTATTGGTGCCGGTTGTCGTGGTGATTCAAGACAAGTCAATGAAGAACGGAAGTTATCTGGTTTAAATCCTATTACCTTTTCTGCTTACAAAGGAAGTTCTGGTGTACTAAATCCGGATAAGGTTTTAATGAAAGATGCCAGCGGTAGAAATATTACGAATAAGGACTTTTTCCAAAACTTTAAATCTCAATCTTGGTGGCATTTGCGGACATTGTTTTTAAATACCCATAGAGCTGTTAATGGTATGAAATATGATCCTGATGAGATTATTTCGTTATCTTCAAAGATGTCATCTTTATCGAGATTAACTTCCGAACTCTGCCAGCCAACGTACACAAAAAACTCAGCAGGTAAAATCGTCGTTGATAAAAAACCTAACGGTGCTAAGTCTCCAAACTGTGCTGATGGCTTAGTCATTCTTAAATCTCCTGAGAAAAGAAGCGGTAGTTTCTTCACAACTAAGAGGTAATTCTATGTGGTGGCCGTTTAAGAGGCGAAAAACAGAACCACTCGCACCGGTTAAACGGTCAGCATTCACAACTGACTTATATCCTGCGCTGGCGCGAGAACGAGGCTTTGATGGGATTGATTTACCGCAACCCACAATTGCAGGTGTCGCGATGGATAGTATTGATAGCTATGTGCCCTCATTTAAAGGTGAGCAGGTTTACGGTGTGCCTGAGTCACAGGCTTCTTGGTATGCCTCACAAATGTTTATCGGCAACAATATGTGTGCGGTTATCGCTAAACATTGGCTGGTGGATAAAGCCTGTAATATGCCAGCTCGTGATGCGATACGCCAAGGCTACGATATTGATTGTGATAACGACGATGATCGCGCTATCAGTAAAAAGCTCCGTAAACGCGATAAAAAATACCGCATTACACATCAGCTTAAAGAGCTGGTTCACTTTGGGCGTGTATACGGCGGTCGCTTAGCATTATTCGTTGTTGAGACATCAAACCCGAAAGAGTGGTATGAAAACCCGTTTAATATCGATGGTGTGACCAAAGGCATGTACAAGGGGATTAAACAGATTGATCCACAATGGGTAACACCTGATTTAACGGACGCCAATGTTCAAGATCCTGCCAGCATGGATTTCTACGAGCCAACCTATTATGTGATTGGTGGGCGTAAGTATCACAAGTCTCACTTTATTAAGTTTGTGCCGTTTCCAGTGCCGAATGTCTTGAAGCCAATGTACAACTACTTTGGCGTATCAGTGCCAGAACGTATTTATGAGCGTGTCTACGCTTCAGAACGTACCGCCAATGAAGCACCACAACTGGCAATGACCAAGCGTTTGCTTACGATGGGGATTGCAGATCCAGAAAGCGCTGATAAGGATATTATTCGCGAAAATATGCTTTATTTTATGGAGATGCGCGATAACTACGGTGTGCAAATGACGGGCAGTGAAGATACGGTTCAACAGTTCGACACCTCATTAGCGGATTTAGATGCCACGATTATGACGCAATATCAGCTGGTGGCATCGGCTTCCAATGTACCCGCGACAAAACTGCTAGGTACTACCCCGAAAGGCTTTAACTCAACGGGTGAATACGAAGAAGCCAATTACCGCGAAGAGCTTGAAAGTATCCAATCAAATGACCTTGAAGAGCTATTACAGCGCCATTACGACATGTTAATGCGTAGCGATGGTTTACCTGTGACAGAAATCTCTATCACGTGGGCGCCACTTGATAGCCCAACGGCTGTTGAGAGTGCGGATATTGAGCTTAAACAAGCACAAGCCGATTCAGCTTATGCAACAACGGGGGCGATTGATGGGTTAGATATCCGTAAGAAACTGGCCAGTGATAAAGCATCTAGCTATTACGGCATTGAAGTGAACGAGGCAGATTATGTCGAGGCGAATACGAGTACGAACGAAGCGAGCGCAGTGGGCAACTTCTCGCCAAGCAATAATGAAAGGGAAGCCCCTGCAGTATTCAGTAGCGCCCTCTAGTCGTTATCAAGGTGACATGTCACGCCTCATTAATTCAATGATTAAAGACTATGAAAAAGTGTTTAGTGAATTAAATGACGACTTTGATGGCTTTACGATGGATGCCAGCTTTGCCAGTCAAACACGCATCTGGCTTAACCGACTAAAACGCAAATGGGATAAGATTTTTAAACAAAAATCCACAGAGATTGCAGATAAATTTGTTTCCCAAGTCGATATAAGCGCAAAACGTAATTTAGATGATTCTCTCAAACAGTTGTCAGGGGGGATCACCATCAAAACCCCAGATATGCCCGAAGCCTTGAAAGATAAAATCATTGCCTCTACGGCTGAAAACGTATCACTCATTAAATCCATTCCACTGCAATTTCATCAACGTATTGAAAGTGTTGCTTTACGCTCTATTAGCCAAGGTGGTGAGGGCGCAAAGACACTATTAGAGGAAATTCGGCATACTGGCAGTGTGACAGAGAAAAGGGCGAACTTTATCGCTGTTGATCAAACACGAAAGATTACGACAGCGGTTAACTATGAGCGCATGAAATCTGCTGGTATTCGTAAAGCGGTTTGGCATCACTCTGGTGGAAGTGCTGAGCCTCGTGAATGGCATATTAAATTGGACGGTGAAGTGTTTGATTTAGATAACCCACCGATTATTGATCCTAAAACGGGAGAACGAGGATTGCCCGGACAATTACCAAATTGTAAGTGCTTCTGGACACCCGTAATAGATTTCGGTGAGGAGACATGACAAAGCGACAATATGATTTAAACGGCTGGCTGGAAGTCAAAGATAACCCCATCTCTAAAGTTGGGGTTTTTGATTATTTAGGGTTTGAGATTGGCGCACCGATACCCGAAAAGATTTACAAGGTGTATCGCCCACAAGAAGAGTTGGCCAGCACAGAGACAATTAACTCTTTCAAATTAATGCCCTTTGTTGATGAGCATGAGATGTTAGGGAAAGACGGCACACCCGCAGAGACAAAGGGGATACAAGGGGTCATCGGGGAGCGGGTTTATTTTGAATATCCCTACCTCAGAGGCAATATCAAAATTCTGTCTAATTCAGCGCTTAACCAAATTGAAGGGGGAAAAATTGAATTATCTCCGGGTTATCGCTGTATTTATGATTTCACACCAGGCGAATTTAACGGCGAACGTTATGACGCCATACAACGGCATATTAGAGCCAACCATCTTGCGTTAGTCGATGAAGGGCGCACTGGCGCTGATGTTGCTGTACAAGACCATTCCGTTATTACCATAGACACTAAGGAACTTATTCGCATGAATCCTGAAGATGAAAACAAAGACAAACCAACCACTGATGAAGGAGCCTTTACGCCCGAGCAATTGGAAGCGTTAAAAGCCATTATCAAAGAAGCAATCACCAGCGCTAAACCTGCGACAGACGATGAGCCAGACGATAAAGATAAGTCTTCAACTGATTCAGATCCTGACGAAGAGCAGAAAGCAGAAGAAGCCGTGGAAAAAGCCGAAATTGCTACAGAAGAGGCTGAATCTGGCGAACCTGAAGCCGTAGAGAAAGCCGAAGTCGCCATTGAAGAGGCTGTCGAAGCGATTGAAGAAGCCAAAGAGCATCTTGACCAAGCCACTACCGATGGACTTCATCGTCGTTTAAAACGCCTAAATCGTAGCATGACCGCCATGGACGAAATGGCATCGCTAAAACGTAAAATTAAGCGATTAGAAAAAGCCAAACCCGCAATGGATACGGGGGAGTTACTCAAACAAATCGGTGCGCGTGATTCGTTAGCGCATAAATTAACGCCATTTATTGGTGTGTTTGACCACTCAGCCATGACTCAACAACAAGTTGCCGAGTACGGTGTTGAAAAACTGGGCATTCAATGCAGTAAAGGTACAGAAGCCATTGCTCTTGATGCTTGGATGCAAGGGCGTGTGCCTGATTCTCAAAAGACCAGCTCAACAATGGACTCTGCAGTGAGCAATAAATCAATTATGGATAAATGGGGAGCTAAATAATGGCAATTCCTAAATCAGTAGCAAATGGCTTAATTTCTGGTGTTGTCGGTGAAATTAGTCATGCAGGCCCTATTCGCGCTGTTTCAGCCATTCTTAGTTCAGCGGATGAAAAGCTGAATATTTTCGGTCGCGCCTATACCTACAAAGATGATTCAGTGGAATCCGTTCAAGTCGGGGGTAAAGGGGCATTTGCGGGGATCATGATTAACCCTAAAGCCTATCGTATCGAAGAAGCATTCGCTCGTAACGGTACGCAAGGTGAATTCCTGACAATGGGGGAAGTTTTCGTTGAACTAAAAGAAGTGGCAGGAAAAATCAACGCACCGATTGTGTTCGATGAAGTTGACGGCTCGCTATCTTCTAAAGCCACTATTAGTGCTGGTGATCGCGTCATTGGTTTTATCAGCCGACACCTTGAGTCAACAGAAAGTGCTCACTTGGGCATTATTCGTTTAACAGAAATCCCATATCCAGCATCTCCAAAGGAAGGTGAATAATGCCAGTCAGTAACATTAAATTTCACATGTCTGGTCGTGATGTCAAAAAACATGGCCAACTGAATATTAACCCTGATCAGAAATGGACATACGGGGAATTAGCGCAAATCGGCTTTGGTGGTTTCTCTGCGATGGACTCCGCGATCAGCGGTGGTGCAATGCAGGGGGGCTTAATTCAACGCGAAATGTTGCAACACGTTTTACCGGGTGTCATTCGTACCGCAACGCGTGTGCGTGTGTTAGATGAAATCACGGGTATTGTTAATGCGGGCGAATGGCATGATGAAGAGATCATTCTGAATGTGGCGACACCAACCGGTAAAGCCGAGCTTTATGGTGATCATACTAATGTGCCATTAGCATCTTATGCGCAAGACCAAGAGCGCCGTGGTCTTGTTCGTTTCGAATTAGGTTTCCAAGTGGGGAAATTAGAAGAAGCGCGCCAATCGTCTGCAGGCTTTGTTGCGATGGAAGAAAAGCGTAATTCAGTGACTGAATCATTAGAGCAAGGCCGTGAACGTGTGGGTTACTACGGGTTTAATAGCCCTGAAACACGCGTCTTTGGTTTGATGAATGAGCCTAACTTACCCGCCTATGAAACCGCAAAAGGCAAATGGAAAGGGGGAACATTTGCGGATATCACTGCCGATATTACTGATATGTTCTCGCGTATTGAAACGAGCTCTGGCGGTATTATTAAAGATGACACACCAATCACTTTAACATTGCCGTTGGGCTTTCGTTCTGTACTGAATGTGGCTAATCCGGTGGCACGTGGTGAAACAGTCAAACAGTGGATAAATGAAAACTATCCAAATATGCGTCTGGTTTTCTCTCCTGAATTTGTTGGCGCAAATGGTGGGGCTGATGTGGCCTATATGTTCGCAGATAGCATTGATGATGGCTCAACGGCAACCAGTGCGTCGATCCTGCAAGTTGTGCCTGTGAAATATCAGTTATTAGGTTCACTCAATCAAATTAAAGGGTATATGGAAGATGCGACCAATGCGACTGCAGGTGTATTTGTGACCCGTCCGTGGGCGGTGACACGCTTAACCGGCATCTAATCTTACCACTTCTCTTTTTGCGCCCTCATTTGAGGGCTTTTTTATATCCAAACAACAGGAGAGCACTCCATGCCTCTTTATGCATATTGCACCTTATCGAATGACCAGAACTATACCGTGAGAGACGGGAAAGTGTTTATTGCCGGTCAAGCGAACGTAATGACCAAACACATGTACACACCACGTGGCCGTGTGACAGAAATTTCTGACGAGCAATACAAACAACTCAAAGAAAATCACGTTTTCAATCTTCATTGTGACAATGGCTTTATTACTGTTGAGCATCGCAAAGAAGATCCTGAAAAAGTCGCCACAGATATGGAAGCGAGCGACCAATCAGCCCCTGACACCCCTGAATCGTTAGAGTCTGAAAAGTTAGACGTTCCTAAACCCAACAAAAAAGGTAAGTGATCATGGAGACGAGCACATTTCCTTTAACGTTATTCCGTGTGCTCTATCCGCAGTTTAACGGTGTGGGTAATGATGAAATAGATATCATTGCTCAATCTGCGTTGAACTATTTCTCTGCCTGTAAGGGTGTTTGCACTAACGAGCTGTGGATGCTCGTTGTTGCACACATGCTAACACTTAGAAAAATGATTGCTGATGATGAGTCGCCCACGGGTGTTGTGACGAGTGTGACTATTGATAAAGTGAGCGTGTCATTTACGGCACCGCCTGCCGGTTCGGACTGGTCACACTGGTTCAAAATGACCACTTTTGGCCAGCAGTTTCTAGCGCTAATTAAGCGTTGTAGTGTACCTCAATACTTCGGTGGTGGCGGTGAGCGCTCTGCCTTTCGTGGTGTAGGAGGGCGATTTACACGAGGAGGGCGATTACGTTAATGACTAAATTAGCGCAATTAAAAGCGGTTTACGATGAATTGGCTAAAAAGCGATTAAGTGTTGGCTTCTTTGAGCACGCAAAATATCCCAATGGAACACCGATTGCTTATATTGCCTCTATTCAAGAGTTGGGCTATCCCGCCGGTGGCATTCCTCCTCGCCCATTTTTACGTCCGACCATGAATGACAAAAAGCAGGATTATAGTCAGTTAATTTTTCGAGCAGTGAAAGCGTCTGTTAAGGGCAATATCACGCTGGATAATGGGCTGACACAAATTGGTGCGACGGTTGCGGGCGATGTGAAAATGGCAATAAAAGCAGTCACAACACCGGCACTGGAGGAGTCAACCGTTAAAGCAAGAGCACGTCGCCATAGCAAAGGTAAGGCCACCGATAAGCCGTTAGTCGATACTGGCCAAATGCTTCAAGCGGTTAGTTTCGCAGTGGAGGATAAATAATGTTTGGTAACTTAAATCGTATTGCTTCACGTTATATTCCACAGCAAAAGGTGCTTTGGTTTCGATTTAAAGAACGGGCACCCGATGAGCGAGGGAATGACCAAAATGATTATTATGATCCCGTAGAAGTTCGTGGCAGTTGGCAAGCGGTCGATACCCAAGATATTCAATCCATGGGATTAGATACAAGCCAAGTGTACCGGCGCTTATATACCTCTCATGATATTAAAGCCGTTCAACGTGGCACATCCCCTGATTTTCTGGTGTTCAATGGCCGAAAATATGATGTGGTGGGTGATGCAGACTGGTACGAACAAGACGGTTGGAAATCGGTTATTTGTATTGAGGCGGGCACTTATGACGGATTATGAAGTTGATGTTGCTATTCGCAAACAGCTCTTGTTGCAGTTAAAAGAAGTCGACATTGAGATCCCCGTTAAAGCCGGTTTTCAATCTACCAAGCAAGGCCGTGAAGATAATATGGTGATGTTCTTTCCCATCAATGAAAACGGCTATGGCTGGCAAGGGCGTAAATATAACGTTCAAGGCAATAAAGCCAATCACCAAGAAAACCAGTTATCTGAAAAAACGTACCAAGTTCAGGCTTTTATTACCCAGTTAGGCCATTATTCAGCGAGTGATATTACCGCAATTGTCAGAATGATCGCCAATTCATTACCGTTTGTTGAAGCACTCCGCAAACAAGGCATTGGCGTTCAACGGGCAACAGGTATTCGAACCCCTTATTTTCTGAATGACCAGGGCAACTACGAACAAAACCCCTCATTTGATTTCAATGTGACATTTAATCGCACACTTCATCCTGATACAGACGCCGTGAGTGCGTTGTATCCCGATATCTATCGTATTTAAGGAACGTTATGTCTATCAAACAAACTCGCTATGTCGATATCGCGAGTGCGGTGATTGGCGCGTCTGCTGTACCGATGCGTAAGCTCACGGCTCGTATTTTTTCAACTAACCCTAAAATCCCCGCCGGTAAAGTGCTTGAATTTGCCAGTGGCCAAGTCGATGACTTATTGGGTACTGACTCCCCCGAGGCACATTTTGCGCGTCAGTATTTCAGCTATGTCAGTCCAGCACCAGCAAGTAAGCCGAAAGAACTGCAAATTGCCTCTTATGAGCCTGTTGGTCGAGCGCCTACCTTGTTTGGCGACAAAACAGGGGATTTAGCTGATTTAAAATTGATTAATGAGGGTGAACTCAATATCACTATTGGAAAAGTGACAAAAACAATCATAGGAATTGATCTTACTGAAAGCACATCATACGCGGATGTTGCGACAGCTGTGCAAGCGAAATTGAATGCAGAAAATGAACCTCAATTTGCTAGCGCTTATGTCACGTTTAATTCCCTAGATAGCGCTTTTGTCATTAGTGGTGGTGTGCAAGAGCGCGCGGATATTAGTGTACGCCAATCGGTGCTTGCTGATGCGATGAGTATTAGCCACGGCACATCATCAGCCGGTAATCCTGCACAAACTCCGCTACAAGCCTTTATTGCTTCTGAGGCTGTTTCTGACTCTTTTGGTAGCGCAACATTTTTAACGGAACTTTCATTAGAGCATGCCGTAGAGTTGGCGCAGTACGTGGCAGGTGAAAACGTGAAGTATCAATTGCACTTGTCTGTGACCAATCAAAATGCAGAAGATTTTAGCGGGGCGCTGGTGGGTACGGCTTCAACGGGCTTAAATCTGAAAACAGCGGATAATTTCTTTGTTCAAGCGTTACCGATGGCCATTATGTCCGCCACAGATTATGACCGCACCAATGCGACAACAAACTATATGTATCGTCAATTTGGTGTCACATTTCCATCGCAAATTACGACCGATATCGATGCGGATCGCTTAGATAAACTACGAGTGAACTATTACGGAGAAACGGCGGTATCGGGTTCACATATTAGTTTCTATCAACGGGGTTTCTTATGTGGTGGGGTTGCCAACCCATTGGATATGAGTGTCCATACTAACGAACAATGGTTAAAGGCCTATATTGCGCAACAGTGGTTCAGTTTATTGATGGCCACACGCGGAGTACCAGCCAATAAAGACGGCGAAGCACGAGCAATGATGGTGATTGCAGGGGCGGTAACTAAGGCGATTAATAACGGCACTATTCTAGCGGGAAAAACCTTAACCGATGTGCAAAAAATCGCGGTGACAGACGCTTCTGGTGATGATTTGGCATGGCACGATGTACAAAACAAAGGTTATTGGTACAACGCTCAAATTGTCGAAAACACAGGCCCCTCTGATTTGCCAGAGTACGTGATGAAATACGTATTAATTTACGGTAAGGGCGACTGGGTTCGTAAAGTCGAAGGCTCTCACAACTTAGTGTAAGGAACACAATATGCATGATGTATCAGCAACCGGCTTGAGTATTGTTATTCAGGCTCATAAAACCTTTCCCGCCGGTATTCAAATTACCGCCTTCGCAGATGATGCCGATCCATTAGATTTGCCCGCAGTGGACATTGCGCAAACAGGAATGGATATCAACGGTAATTTGGTGACATGGTCAACGCCAACACCTCAAACGGTCACCATTAACGTGTTGGCGGGCAGTGAAGAAGACGAAAACCTCGCTATCTTACTGGAATCGAACACCGCACGACGTGGACAACGGCATGCAGGGGATATTATCACTATGGTCGCTTCGTATGGTGATGGTTCAACAACCACGGCACGTAACGGCAAAATTACCAATGGTAGTCGTGGTAGCTCTGTTGCCAGTGCAGGACGACACAAATCCAAAGCATATACCTTCGTATTTCAAGACTTCGATCGCACTCGCGCACGTTAATTCTAGGCGGTTATTCCGCCTTTTTTATGGATATCAATCATGTTAATTAAACCGAAAGAAATTACGATCACCGATGCTGATCGTGAAGAGCACACTTTTATTATTAGCCGGTTACCAGCAACGATTGGGCGTGAAATTCTGGCAAAATACCCTTTATCGAATGCGCCTAAAATTGGCGACTATGAAGTCAGCAAAGAAGCCATGTTAAAGATGATGGCGTATGTTGCTGTCGAAAAAGAAGGACAGGAAATCTACCTTAAAACCAGCACATTAATTGATAACCATGTGCCCGATGGTGAAGCCCTTATTCGTCTTGAACTGGAAATGTTGAAGTATAACACCAGTTTTTTCGGCAAAGACGGGAGCCAAGGTTTCCTCCAATTCCTGCTCAACAAAATCACCGGTTCACTCCCGTCGATTATAAAAACGCTGATGGCTTCTTTGCCGTCATCATCTCAGCCGGTTTCGCCACGCTCACCGAACTCAAAACATCAATAGATTTAGAAGAGGCGTTTGATTTGTGGGAGATCGCCATTACCAACCGTTATAACGAAGCGCTGGCTTCATCGAAAGGATAACTCATATGGCTTTGCTAGATACCTTTGTTCAGGTATTTGAATTTGATACCCACCAAGCCGATGATGCGTTTAATCGGGTGAGCAAATCGACCGATGACATTATTGCTGAGATGAAAAAAGCGCAACAATCGGCAACTATCGGTGCAGATGGGTTTACGCAATTTATTCAAAATCTATCCGCACAATTGACAGCGCTATCATCAAATTCAGTTGATATTCATGTTAATGGTGATGCATCCAATGCCTCTGATGCCATCATTTCAGAAATTAAACGGATCACTGAAGAAGCGGAGGGTAATTCTGAAGACATTGATAATATTGTTCAAAATATTATTGATAGTTTAGGTAATGTAACCAACGAACATACTGAGATAAATATTGATAGTGATACTGCTCAAGCTGAGTTGAGCGCATACATAGAGAAAATGAAAGATTATCTTGAGTATGCGAAGTTACTTTTACAGTCTAATGCTCTCTCATCAGAAAGTAATAAAAAATTATCGGAAGGCATTGTATTACTCGAACGTAATATTCAGAGAGCTGAACAGTCAATCAATGATCAAACTGCCACGAATAATTCGGCATCTAGAGAAACGGAACGACTGACGAGGCGAAATAATGAATTAGCTGAGTCAGCCGATGAGGTTGCAGATAATTATGGTAAAGCGACCTCGTCGTTAGCTGGTTTTCTCGGTCGAATGGCAGGGATGGTTGGGATTGGTTTAACGGTAGGGGGAATTGCGTCATTTATTCAAACAACAGCAGAAGAAGTGAATACGCTTTCTCAATCCGCAGAAGCCTTAGAACTTCCTGTTGAAGATGTTGATGCTTTTGGCAAAGTCATAACCTCAATGGGAGGAGATGCTCAAGGCGCTCGTGACTCATTGATGGATATGTCTGAAAGTATTGGTGAAGCATTACAAGATACTTCATCAGGGAAAGCAGATGTTTTCAAAAGTTTAAACATCTCATTAAAAGATATGAAAGGCGAATCTATTGGCGCAATGGAGGGCATATATCGCTTGTCTGATGCTGTGCAAGGGATGAGCAAAGAAGAAGCCGTATTTCGAATTAAAGAAGTGGGAATAACAGACAATAAAATTGTTGAATCCATTCTTAAAGGACGAAAAGAACTCGAGGAGTTGACTAAAAAGCAAAAGGAGAATGGCGTTGTTACAAAGGAACTTGCATTACAATCCCAAAAATATAAGGAGGTGACGGGAGGATTAAAAACCGTATTCAGTAGTGTCATGATGAGTATTATGAATAGTGCGTTACCAGCGTTAACTAAAGTCCTTTCTTGGGTGCAAACCTTTGTCAAATTTTGCCAAGAAAACAAAAATTTATTGATAGGTTTTTTCTCAGCCATTGGTTTGGCCGTAGCACTTTATTACGTTCCCCCTATGTTAGCTGCTGCATCAGCAACACTTGCTGCAACATGGCCTATTATCGCTATTATTGCCATTATTGCGCTTTTAGCGATGGCATTTGCGATTGTTTATGACGACATTATGAATTTCATTGACGGTAATGATTCAATGATTGGGCGTATTCTTGAAAAATACCCACGATTAAAAATCGTTATTCTTGCATTGTGGGAAACATTCAAAAAGCTCTTTGAATATCTAAAAGTTATCGTTGGTGTTGTGGCAGATATTGTTATCGCTGGTTGGGATCTAATGGCATCAGGCTTAAAAGCTTATGTTAAGTATTTGCTGAGTTGTATTTCAGTCATTGCAGGTTGGGGTAAATCCTTTGCGGGTGTTTTTGCTACGGTGACGGATGCCGTTGTGGGCGCGTTTGAATGGATGTGGGAGCAAGTCGAAAAAATCATTGGTTGGGTAAATACAGGGCTTGATGCAGTTAAAAATGGCTGGAAATCTGCTAAAGAGTTTTTCGGGTTCGGTGACGATGAAGAAATTACTATCAATCAAAATGTAGAGCGAAAAGTCAATGATAATGGTGAGATTGAATATGCCATGCCTCAAGAAGAAAGCCAAACGACACAACAGCCACCAGTTAGACAATCTATTGCTCAAGCCAATGCACAGTTAGATGCGATAGCCAACAATGCAATGAACCCGATTACCAGCCAAGCCATTAGTAATCAATCCAATGTGAAGAATGAAAGTAACGTAAGTATTGGAGAAATTAAGATTGAGACTCAAGCCACAGATGCGCAGGGTATGGCATCGGGCGTAAAGGATTCATTGCAAGATCAACTCGCCGATTTCAATCAGCAAAACTCAACGGGAGTAGCAAAATGATCACAGAAGTCAAAATCTTTGATTTAGCGTCATTTTCTACACTGTTTGATAGCGTGAGTCCGATTCAAATCAATGTAAGAGATGAGCATAAAGCAACACAATTTCAAGTTGAAAGTGGTGAAACTCGCAGTGATCATGTGATCATTAACCCCGTTGAGATTGGTATAGATTTGCTATTAACGGGAGAGATGAAAAACATCTTCTCATCGATGCAACAAGCTTTTGACGAACACAAACTTGTTGGTATTCAAACCCGAGTAAAAACCTATCAACCGATGTTATTAACGGGTTTTAATCATGATGAAATACCTGACATGATAGATGCGATAAAATTGTCGCTACGGTTTGTTGAATGGCGCACTGTTGAGCCTGAATACGGCGATTTACCGCCTCGAGCGACACAAAAGCCAGCGCAGTCATCAACCGTAAATCGGGGGAATGTGCAAACAAAAGAAGCCGATACGGAGACTAAAAAGAAAGGTTCAGTCGCAACACGTATCGCAGATGGTGATTGGAGCTTCTCATGAAAGTCATACCTTTAAAAGCTATTCCAAACCAACGCTTATCTGTCAATTTAGAGGGAGTTAATTGGACGCTAACAATAAAAGCCGGTCGACATGCGATGTATCTCGATATTGAACGAGAAAGTGAGGTTATCGCCGTGGGTATGCGCGCGGTAGCAAACACACCTATCATTCCTTATCGCTACCTGACTGATGGCACGAATTTAGCATTTATAACAGAAAATGATGCTCTGCCCTGGTATGAATTATTCGATAGAACCCAATCATTAATTATTTGGAGTGAAGATGGACTTACGACGAATACGGGTGGGGATTGAAGTCGCAGAACGACTGCAGTGGTATGAAGGGTTGCGGATTAAAGCTAACGGCACCAAGTACGCAAACCCCTTACAAAATGAATGCACAGTTAGCATTGATGGATTAAACGCCCACACTCGAGATTATCTGCTCACTGAAACTAGCCCTTATCATAAAAGCAAACAAACTCGCCGTCTTTACCTTGAAGTAGGGCGCGTCAATACGGGATTATTTCGTATTTTTACTGGTGATATTGTCAGTGCAGAAATTGCCTCGCCTCCCGATGTGACACTAACCATTAAGGCTAAAACCAATAATGCCAGTTCAGGTGATATTGTTTCTTCCAGTGGTGGCGCCATGCAGAAAATGAGCGAGATCGCGTCATCGGTGGCAAAGGATTGTAAGGTTAGATTGGACTTTCAAGCCACCGATAAAAATATTGCCAATTGGTATTTTTGTGGTTCAGCATTACAGCAAGTACAACGACTGCAGGAAGCGGGAAACGTTAAAGCCTTTATTGATGATGATACGTTGTTTGTCAAAGATGATAACCAAGCCTTAAAAGGGCGCTTGCGCATTCTTAGCATGAAATCAGGCATGGTAGGTATACCCAAAGCCACTGAAAAAGGGTTGTCCGTTACCTACTTAATTGATGGTGCCTCAGAACTAGGGGGCATGCTACGACTCGAGAGTAAATTCAATTCTGCACTTAATGGCGACTACATCATTGAACAACTGAAATTCGATGTTGCTTCACATGATGATCCTTTCTTTTATCAGGCTACCTGTAAACGAGCATAATCATGAATAAACCCAATACTGATATTGCCAGTGATGGTTCGCTGGCAGGTGCGCTCTCGTCTGCATTTCGTAACTTGATGATGAATACAGAGGACATGCTCCCTGCAACAGTGGTCAGTTATGACGATAGAACCAATCGTGCTGTTATCAAACCACTGGTGATGATGGTAACAACGGAAGGGGGAACGGTCGGGCGTGCACCATTGTCCAACATTCCCGTTTTTAGATTTGGTGGAGGGGGTTTCTTTATTCGCGCACCGATTAAACCGGGTGATTTTGGTTGGATAAAAGCCAACGATAGAGATATTAGCCTGATATTTCAGCGCGGAGGATTGGAGGATCAACCTAATACCGCACGTCTGCATTCATTCAGTGATGCAATGTTTTTCCCTGACACGATTAAAGGTTGGGTGATTGATGGAAAAAACATTGATGCCTTGGTGATCCAATCAATAGATGGCTCTGTGTGTTTATCCCTGCATGAGGGTAAAGCGGTTTTAGATTCGCCCGTTCTTGAAGTCAATGTGCCTGAAACTACGTTTAATGGCAACGTCACAGTGAATGGCAATCAGTCCATAAATGGTAATAGTGACTCTAGTGGTGGCACGATGAAACACAATGGAAAAGATATCGGTTCTACACATCAACATAGTGGTGTTGAGACCGGTCATGGAAATTCAGGAGCGCCTCTATGAGAACATTTTCAATCGATAAAAATAATGATCTCTTTATTGGCCCTGATGGAAACCTCCAGTTCAGCGAAAAAGACGGTGCGGTTAAAAACCTTTGTCAGCACTTTGCCAAGGCCGTGCGTGGTGAAATGTTACATAAAAAAGATAAAGGTATTCCGTTCTGGCCAACAACCTTTGGTCGCCAAGCTGATATCCCGATGTTTGAAACGGCATTTAGACAACGTATGAGCGAAATTGAAGAGGTGGTTGAAGTGACCCATTTTAGCGCCACAGTCGAGAACGGTGAATTGAAGTATCAAGCAACAATTCGCACGATATACGGAGGATTTACATTGAATGGCTGATTATCGTTATATCAATAATAAAGGCGTTATTCTTCCCGACACGGCCACAATACGTGATGAAGTCGAAAGCGAGTTTTGTGCGGTGTTTGGTCAATCGATTAACCTTGCCCCTGAAACACCACAAGGTGCATTGGCGACGATGGAAGTTGAAAACCGTGATGCAATGGTGAGAAATAATGCCGAGTTAGCAAATCAAATCAATCCTGATATTGCTGGTGGTGTTTTTCTTGATGCAATATGGGCGCTAATGGGTGGCCAACGCATTAATGCCACTCACTCTTATCTTTCCAGCGTTGAATTTAGTGGCGTGCCCAGCACGATTATTCCCAAGGGCTCATTAGCGTCCAGTGTTGCCGGTGCCATGTTCGAAACAGTTTCACCCTTGATTATTGATAATACCGGTAAAGCAACAGGGGATATGAGGGCGGTTGAATATGGCCCTGTTGAATGCGGTGCCGGCCAACTGAATTCTGTGGCTAGCTCAGTATTAGGTTGGGAGAAAGTCAATAATCCCACTCATGCAGTTGTTGGCCGTTATGCTGAATCTGATATCAAAGCAAGGCGACGACGTAAGCAAACTTTGGCTAAAAATACCGTCAGTGTTGCAGAAGCGATCACCTCTTCACTGTATGAATTAGAGGGCGTTAACTCGCTTTCTTTTCGTGAGAACTACACCGATGCGGTGCTCACTATTGATGGAATTTCTCTGTTGCCTCATAGCATTTATGTCTGTGTTGAAGGGGGCGATAGTAACGAAATTGCTAAATCATTGCTGAGAACCAAAACTATTGGATCGGCTTTTAATGGTGAGATTGAAATCGGTGTTGTAGAGCCGATAAGTGGACAAGAATATAAAGTGAAATTTTCACGCCCTAAGGAGATCACCGTTTTTTGTCGAGTGACAGTTAAAAAATCAGTCGTTGATGCGCAAACTATTATCCCCAGTGCCATAGAACAATGGACGCGTGGAGAGTTGGATGGCGATAACGGTTTGATTGTTGGACGTGAAGTGTCACCTTTTGAGATAGCGTCTGCAGTGAATACTGTAGAACCTCGTCTGTTCGTGACCAAAGTTGAATTGTCGCTAGATGGGAAAGTGTGGAATGTCGCATTAATTCCGATTGCCATTAATCAAATCGCACGCTTACAACGAGGTGCTGTGCAAGTGGTGATTGTATGAACGTTCAACAATTTGAGTTTCATTCAGACCTATTAAAAGCGATCCTCTGGCAGTATGAAGATGCAGAGAATTTAAAAAAGCTCGCTAGTTTTAAGGCCTCTCATTTTGAAAAGTCGATGGTGTTATTTTGGCAAAATTGGTACCGAGATGTGTTTAATATCGATACCGCGAATGATTTTGGATTATCGATTTGGTCACGCATTCTGGATGTACCGTTAGGTATTGATATTCCACCAAGCGACAAAAATAAAGTTGGGTTTGGTTTTGGCAAAAAGAAATCCAATTTTAAATCCAATTTCCGACGTAATGCGGATTACACCTTGTCACTAACTGTTGATCAAAAACGCATGTTAGTACGAATGCGCTATTTTAATCTGACACAAAGTCCTACGGTCACTAACATTAATGAATTTTTAAAACGTTTCTTTTGGCGTGATGACAGCAAAGTTTTTGTCCTTGATCCACTGGATATGACTTACATGTATTACGTCTTTAACTTCAACCCTGACGAACGCCTACGGGTTCTTCTCGAAAACTTCGACTTAATGCCACGTCCTTCTGGCGTTGGCGTCAAATATCGCATTGTGACCAAAAAAGCCTTTGGCGTTGGTCAGCATCGTAAAAACTTCTTAGGCAGTAACTTCGGAGCATAATTCCTATGACAACTATTTTTAAAACCCCCTTTGCAACACAAGGGGATAAGGCTTCTATACCCGTAGAAATCCAACCAGACGGCTCAGTGTCTTATACACAAGGCTATGGTTACGACTATGAGCGTGACCAAGTCACAGATCCTGCTGCTAAAGATATCGAACGTGAAAAAATGAACGGGATATTTCACGATATCACGGAAGCCATTGGTGAAATCCAATCTTTTGGTTTTCCAAAATGGGATGAAGCTGGTAAGCCGTATGCGATACGCGCTATTGTCTATCATAAAAATAAAGTCTGGCAGTCTAAAGTTGAGAATAACAATATTGAGCCGGTTGCCGGTAATGCATGGGCAGAGTTAAAAGCGGATGCCACAGCAGGTGATGTAGGCGCTTATTCTAAAACAGAATCAGATCAACGTTTTCAACCGTTAGGCAATTACACACCATCCGGTTACAGCTATTCAAAGGCAGAAACCGACAACAAATATCAGCCAAAGGGTAATTATGCGCCAGCAGGGAACTATGCCAATAAAGGGGATAGTTACACTAAAACGGAAAGTGACGGACGTTATCAAGCGAAAGGGAGTTACCAGCCATCAGGCGATTACGCGTTAGTAGGAGCTTCATATACTAAAACAGAATCAGATGGTAAATATCAACCTAAAGGAAATTACGCTCCGCTATCGGGAGCTTCGTTTACAGGAGCTAGTTATGCTAAGGATGAAATTGGTGCCTACTCCGGTGCAAACCGAGTGCACTTAAAAATATCGGCTGATGGGGGTGTACTAGCGATAACCACTGGTAGTGAATATCGAATTGTTAGAATTCCATATCAAAATGGAACAATGGCACTAGCGGGTGCTTCATATACGAAGACGGAATCGGATGGTCGATATCAAGCTAAAGGGAGTTATGCAACGGCTGGAAGTAGCTATACAAAAGCAGAAAGTGACGGGCGTTATCAAGGCAAAGGAAATTACCAACCAGCGGGCAATTATGCGCTAGTAGGAGCATCGTATACTAAGGCAGAGTCTGACGGTAAATATCAGCCTAAAGGCAGTTATCAAGCTTCTGGTTACAGTTATTCAAAAACAGAATCAGATAGTAAGTATCAGCCTAAAGGAAATTATGCGACTGCGGGTAGTAGTTATACAAAAGCGGAAAGTGATGGTCGATATGAAAAGAAAGGTACAGGAAAAAGTTGGCGAAAAGTTGGTGGAGCTATTGATGGAAATAAAACTGCATCAGTTACAGAAGACGTGAGGGGAAAGACAGTTTATTTAAAAAATAACAATAGCTCTGATGGATGGTGTATCGCCTCATTTCCTCCCGTTGATAATATTATGATCAGTGTGTCGCATGGAGCATCTGGATTTATAAAAATGCAGACAACAGGTGGAGGTATGAAAATTAGTGCAAGTGGTGCTAATTACTCTAATTTTTCCGAGATTTGGTTGGCTGATTAATTTCTATGTCGCCTATATTTAGATAGGCGACTATTATTTATATAATGAAATTGTTTTTAATATTAGATACTAGTTGCCAACATGAAGTGAATTACGCTCTACTATCAGGAGCTTCGTTTACAGGCGTTATTTATGCTAAGGACGAAATTGGTGCCTATTATGGTACAAACCAAATGCATTTAAAAAACATCGGACGATAGAGGTGTACTAGCGATAACCACTGGTAGCAAGTATTACATAATGGTGCATATATTTATTTAACTTTCACATACACTACAGATAAAACAGTAATAAAGATAGCTCAAGGAAATTTAGCAACACTGGATGGGGCATTACCGTCATTAGCTAATTTTAAAAATAAGATTGTTGTGAATATTATATCATAAGTATTAATGCTGTGTGGACGCTAACTACAGCGTCCGTTATTTTTAATTGCACCTTAAAATATTATATTTTATAAAATTTAAATTTGATCTCTGTTATAAATATATACATTATGTATCTCAAGAAAATAACGCTTTAATTAATCTATCTATATATACATCATCGTAAAAATTATTAATTGAGTTTTTTATTTCTTCATGAGTAGGTAGCGTTTCATATGTAAGATTTTTTAATTTTATTGATAATTCAGATATATTACCAGGAGTGTACATTTGTCCATTAATATTATCTTTGATTATATCTTCTGGCCCTGAGTCACAGTTTGAACTAATGCAATAAATCCCTCTGGATAAAGCCTCCCCTAAAATCATAGGAAATCCTTCATATTTAGATGTTAATATCAATGCTGTGACACCATGAATGTTATTTATAACAAAGTGCCATGGGTCTTTTTTCCATCCGTGCCAGGTGATTCTATCATTAATTTCTTTTTCTTCAGCTAATTGTTGAATAGCGTCTTTATCAGGACCATCTCCAATAAAATCGAGATGCCATTCTTCTTTTAAGTTTGATAAAGCATAAATCAGTTCATTAATATTTTTTTGATTGTTGTCCATACGGCCAATATATAAAAAATTAGAAGTGCTTTCAGGTCTTTTTATTATTGTGTCTTGCTTTGTTACTGGATTGAAAATAATACTAATATCTTTTTTATTAATACCAATATCAATTAATCCATTAGCTATGCTTGAACTAATTGCTAAATGTTTATCTGCTTTTTTTAAATATTCTTTTTTATATTGATATTGTAGCGCACCATGTATCCAAGAAAATAATGGGGTTTTTGTAAGGCTAAATTTTTTTGAAAGATTAACAATATAGCAAGATAATGGACATAGACCCACTATTGCATCAAATTTATTTTTTCTTAAATATTTAGCTAGAAGAAATGAAAAATGTAATCTTCTTAATTTTGTATTTGTTATATTTGATGTAATTCTATTAAACTTAATATTTTGAAGCCATAAGTCATCAATAATACTGTTGGAATTTTTGTCACGAATAAAAATAAATTCACTGTTACATTTATTTTCATCTAAAAGATAAGTGAGTTTTTTACTAACCGACTCAATGCCACCTTTTCCAGCAAGATCATAACTAACAAAGAGAATCTTACTCATTAATAACCTCGATAGATTCCATGGATTTATGTATATAATAAATCCATGATACACATAATAAACGGTTATTTGAATAAAAAATATAGCATCAATTAGTGTCAATTTTATTATGCTTGAAATGCACTTTCAACTTCTCAAACAAATCCCTCGCCACATCCTCCGTCATATACGTTCTCATTGGTTCCCGTCTAATTTCTGGGTAGTTTTCGGGAGTATATCAGAGTGTGTTTTGTGATAAAATGCACTCACTAAAACCTGTAATGCGTTGATTTATTTGTCTGGTATTGTCATGTTTTAACATGTATTTTCTTATTAATTACATAATAATTCAATTGTAAATTGTTGATTTTAAAACAATAGCTTGATTTAAATAAACTTATTGGATTATAGTGG
>NZ_PENY01000003.1:0-2939 GCF_003144445.1 Proteus sp. TJ1640 | reverse complement strand
GTTGTTGGAAAAGGTAATTTTGAACGTCACGCTCAGTAACGTTCTCGTGAGTTTCAGAAAGGGCTTGGTAAATATCGTCGTTATTTAGGTTTGAAGCTGTAAAACAGGTGGATGAGAACGAGCTAAAATCAGCCACGTCGATTTTAGATGTATTGATTTTAAAATATCAGATAAAACGATTTAACATAGTGTCATGTTAGAGCGCTGAATATCCCAACGGCTAACCACAGCAACTATACGAGGTAGCCCTATGGCTAAGCGCGATTGTAGTGTAAAGCACCGACAACTGACCATTAGTGATAAATGATTGAAGAAACTAGGTTTTGATGTGGGTAACCTCTACACCTTCACTCACCAAGCCGGACAGTTGGCTATCCGGTTGGCAGAGGGGGAGTAAGGTAGAGGTAAATTAAAAAAGCTCTCAGCTCAAAGTCGAGAGCTATTCACTATCTACTTCATATTTTAATGATGTATTAATGTTAATCAGCACATCTTTTACTTTTTCCAGAAATTCAATACACTCATTAGGTATTTCATACAAAAAGAATATTTCTATCAAAAAATTATTAATTCCTTTCGATTCTGGGAAAGCCTCATAAATCTCTTTACTTTCAATAAAACGAATATAACTATTAATTTTTTCTTGCAGTAAGTATAAATGTTCAAATGTATCGTCTTTCCAACTTAGATGGTCAGTTATACCTAGTCGAACAAGATCTGTATTCTCTTTTGGTATACCAATCATATCTACTTTATTTGTATCTACTATTGACATTTATTCCCTCTATTTTTCTTTTTCTGGTCTGACGATTTTGACTTTAGTTGGGGGTAATTTTGTTCTCCCCTCAAAACTAGGTTTACCTTCACCGACTATTACCCCACCATTTTTTTCTAAATCTGGGTATCCGGTTTTTTGATTATCAGTTAAAGGTGCCGTTTGAGAACTTTTACACTCAACACAGTTTAAGACATTTCGATAAATGACTGTAAGTAGCATGCACGTTGAGTTTCATCTGAAAATTTCGGTAGATTTTCTTCAATAATCTCGATTTCTGACGATATATTTAATGAATAAAAATAGTCATAAATAACCCCATAATTATCTATTGATTTCCTTATTTTTTCTGGAACCAGACAACATCCATTTGTAGCAAAATAAGCTATCGACCCATCTTCATAAGAAGAGAACCAATCTAGGTCATTAGATTCTAAAAACTCTTCATCCACATACATCATTATTCAGCATCAAACATATTTGTACAATTGTCACAGCTGGTAGCCGGCGCAGGTTTGTGCATTGACCACAGGCAATTAATTATCTGGGTCATTGAGACAAAGTGGTAGCTAAAAGGAAAATCCCAGCATTTAGACTAGGCTCTTAACATCATCTACGTAACTTATATTCTGCAAACCAAGCCCCTATTCCAGCTATTGGGCCTGTGATCAAACCTACCCTGAAAGCCTTTTTCACATACTCATAAGAAAAAGTAAACTCTCTACTGATAAACCACCAAATTAGGCATTTGCCAATAAAAAAGAATATTATAATCATTAGAAACATGGCAAACCCACATATAATGCTCATTATAACCATGAACATTAGTTGATCATTTTTTACTCTCATCCATTTTCTCCTTAATCTCTTTAATTTCCTCTTGCATCAGAGCATTTGTTGTTTCAGTTAGACCAGCAGACCCCATATTTCCCAAAAGACCAGGAACTATGCTCGGTTTCATAACCTTCGAAAGTCCATATAATCCGTTTTTAGCTCCACCTTACAATTTAGGATTATATTGTGGTTCCCAACTTCCTGTTTTCCAAAAATTTATATTTATAGCATTATTAATTTTCATTAAAATATATAAAATTAAAATCTAAAAAAACAAAATTTATTTTAGTTTATTTTCTTTTATATATAGCACCCCAAAACCTACTCCCATAATCATTCCCACTCCAATACTAACTCTTAATGAGCGTTTTATTTCATTAAGCCCAATAGACATTGGAGTGTTAGAATAAAAATAAAAAAATACGTCAATAGAAAGAAACATTATGATACACAAAATAAACAATGCGACTATAAATATAATTGTTAATATGCTTGAAAATAAAATACCCTTCATTAATCTTCCTTACTTTTATTTATTTTTTCCTGAATGAATAAACCACCAAGCTCGGATATAATACTTCCCCCTGTATTTCCCATTCCAGAAGAAATTTTACTTTCTGATACTTCCTTCATAATATAAGAATTTCCATTAACTTCTGACTCTGAATATTTTCTCAATACTTCATTAAATCCCGGATTATTGCCTTTTGTTATTATTTTACCAACCCAATTAGTTATAGGTTTTACCATAAAGTTACCTAACCCATACCCCATTAATGCTCCACCTCCTGTCGTGATTGCTCCCATTACCGCACTCTCATCATTAATGGTATTTGTCAATGCTCCACCTGCTGCATTAAAGAAAACCGTACTTTTCCATCCTTCTCCCATTGTTATTACATTTACCCAACCTGCAATTATTGCATTCACTGGGTTCACTTTTTTTGAATCGATATATTGTACGCCTGAATTGGCACCCGCACCGATAAACCACATCACTCGCGCACTTGTTGAAAGCAAAGAAACACTTCCCGTACTACCTGTTGCTAAAGCATAGATATAAGCTTGTTGTAGCGCTTTGCCTCTCTGACATGATTCAAAATTAGGGTTTTCGGCGCATGACATCCTATCTTTACCATATTCCTGAGCCAATTGTGTATGTGTTAGCTCATTTCCACCCAATAAGTTATTCTCAACCACTACTTTCCCGGCTTGGGCGGCATTGGCAACGCCTGCGCTATTATCGCTGATTAAACCGCCGGCAATTCCTGAAGCTAACGTTGCCCATGCACTTATATTTTGCTTTTCAGTCTCGGTCAGTTCTTCGGGA
>NZ_PENY01000028.1:0-2863 GCF_003144445.1 Proteus sp. TJ1640 | reverse complement strand
GTAATTTCAACACCTTGCTGTCCGCTAAAGGTGCTTCCAACCACGTTTTCTTGGGCGGTATCCACAAGACGACTGTAACTTTTACGTCCTCCGCCTGAATGCTGATAGTCACTGTCTTCAATCTGTTGTGTGACGGAGTGGATCTCTACATCTTGAGCACGAGCGGTGGTTTTACCTTCGGTGCTATCCACTTGGGCTCCTTGTGCAGTCAAGGTGTTCCCCGCATTCAGGCTGACGCCTTTATCACCACTGAGCGTACTTAATTGCAAGCGCTCTTCTTCACGAGTATTGCTCACGGTGGTGCTTTTACTATTGGCATCAAGGTGGCTTTTAGTCGTGGTACTATCAGCAATAATATTGAGGTTTTCCCCTGCATTTACGGTCAGTTTTTGATCCGCTTTGACTTGACTGCCTTGCAGTGTGACATCTTTCCCCGCAGTGAGATTGAGGTTACCGACAGCGTTTAGTTCGCTTCCTTGTGAGCGTTGCCACTCACCGCTAATATGCGCAAGACGATGTTCACCAGCTTGCTCCATGCCATCACTCGTACGATTGCCCATCGCACCCGATATCACATCAAATTCACCAGAATGGGTACTTTTTGCAGTAGTGATAGTGAGATTATCACGTGCATTTAGATTAATGTCGTTTAATGCATCCAGTTTTGCCCCTTGCAGTTGAATATCGTGGCCTTTTAGAGTGATATCGGTACCGTTGATACGGGCTTGGCGTAGAGCATCTTGCAGATTAGTACTTAAATTAATGCTATCCGCTTGAATATTGACATTTTCACCCCGAATATCGCCACCTTGGTGTTCAAATTGGTTGGCATCAATTTCAAGCCCTTTATTGGCAAGCAGTTGTCCTGCATTATCAAGGCTTTCGGCAGAAAGGTGTAAATTGTTGCCACTAACCAGTGCACCACGGCTGAGCAAATCTAACGTTTTATTTGCTAAATAAACTTTGGGTACTAATACCGTCTGAGGACCTTGCGCAGTCTCAACGGTTTCACTGACTAACCACACAATATCTTGCTGCAATGCCGCAATTTGTTCTGGGGTCAGAGCGACCCCTGGGCGTAAATGAAAATCGCTGGCGACATTGATACCATTGTTCATCAAATGTTGATACTGCGCCATGGCGTCACCTTCATAAAGCGAAGGGCGTCCCGTCAGCTTTAACACTTGTTCGCGCACAAGACGTTGTTCGTAGAACCCATCCCCTAATCGTTTATGCACTTGCGCTGGATCGTAGCCCACGCGTTTCAGTAAATAATCACTGCTGATAAATTTATTACGATTGGTAAAGCGTTCATCCGTGACAATTAAAAACGGATTATCAGGGGATAAATTTTGTCGGAAGAGACCATTATCAGGCAAATCGGTGATCACATTGCCTAAATGTTGTTTTTCAGTCAGTGCAATTTCAGACGGTAAAAGTGGACGCGTTAAAGGCGATGTCACATCCGTATGGGTTAAGTCTGTTTTATCACTGGTGTTTATTTCGGTATTGACGGTTTGTTTCTCCACGCCATCAATATTAAATCCCAGCGGATTACGCTCGAATTCCGCCCGCTCTGCCTTAACCGCGTTTAATGCGGCTTCAATTTCATTAATTTGTGCCGCATTCACCGTGGTATTAGTGATCGATGTTCCGTTGATCGCCACATTGCCATTACCTGAAATAATACTATCAATGGTAGCTAATGCGGTGGTTTCATCATGATTAAAGCTTGGGTACCAGTGTTTAGTATCTCGATCATAGTGATCAACAATATATTCTTGGTGACGCTCATTAACGGAGTAGGCGTTATTTTCGATTTTACCATTCCCATCAATCGTTTGATCCCCTATTGAGGTGATCACACTGGCATCATTAAGTAATAATCCTGAAATAGCCACTTTCATATTGCCACCCGAAAGGATGCGTGCACCTATCCCTTCAGAAATCAATTTATCTCGTGTTACTGTGCCTGAAACAGAACGTTCACGCAGGTTGTTGTAGTCATCGACATAAGGAATATCGGCAAGATCAAGGTGTAATTCAGGGTCCCATTGTTCTATAGAACCAATATCATGTTCACGCCATACGGTATTATGATAAGGCGTTGGAACATCATATTGTCTCCAGCCTCGCGTCTCATAAAAAGTCATGGCGTAACTGCCATCGTTATTGAGTTTTAAGGCAAGATAATTAACCCAAAGATCAGTCAGTTGCCCTTCATTGTTTTTAACGCGGACTTGAGCTCGTTTATTATTTGCATCGATGTCTAATAATGTGCCATAACGGTTTGTTATAGCCTCGTCATTATTTTTAAATGAAAGTCTCTGAGTCGTTGGCTCAATTGTTGTTTTATCTCTATTAACGCCAGAATCATAAGAACGCCAATTGTAGCTATAACGATGCCAGCGATAATCACTTTTCTCCGCTTCTCGCTCGATCTCAAGCCCTTCACGTAAATTATGCAATTGGTCTGCGGTAATTGAGACATCGCCTTCGGCTTCAATAAAGCTAGCTTTATTTTCAATAAATGAACCGGATAGAGATAACTTATCGTCGCTATAAATCAACGCACCATCATGATTTATCAACTTGTCACGAGCGGCTAAATCAAGAGATTGTGTCGTTGCAATAACGGCATTTTTACTTTTATTTTCCAGTAATTGAGTGTGAATAACCCCATTATCACCCATAATAGTGGCGGAATTATCCAAGCTTGTCAGGTTAAAGGTAAAATCGTCAGCTTCAAGGCGACCACTGTTTTTAAGTGAACCTGTATTGAGATTAAATGCACGGCTGACTAATGTGCCTGAGTTGATCACGTCTTGGCTTTTTATCGTCAGTGAAGCGGGTAATAACCAGT
>NZ_PENY01000014.1:0-2732 GCF_003144445.1 Proteus sp. TJ1640 | reverse complement strand
GCATGTAACTTTCGTGGCCGTTTAATTTGGGCTGCCACACAGGATGATTATATCGCTTTTCCTGCTACATCCAGTAATTGGGAAGGCTGCGCAGGTCGGCGTGATGGCTGCCAAAGCTCAATTCTACAGTACTTTAAGGGGAAATTCATGCCAGTAGTTATGCCTTTGGGTAATAAAACACTCAACCCAGTGAATGAGACTGAATATTTCACCCTTGTGGTAACAGATAATCACTTTTATATCGGAAAAGGCTATACTCCTCCTCCTAAAAAAGAACCATTAAGCGACTTATATTGGGAAAAATACTCTTATGATACAAATGAGGATATAAAAAATAGAATATCGAAGCCTCATGCATTAGAAGCTCCTTCCTATGAAATAAAAACCCCATCGGGGCAAATCCAATTTGATTGCAGTGATCCTTCCATTTCCCCGATGTCAAAATTAGGTGATTACGGACGGGATTATAAAATAATAAATTAATCTTTCTTTTTTGTGCTTTTATTATTAATTAAAAAATTAAAAGCTAAAAACACTACTTACTATATTGTTATCGAAATTTAAAAGGTAAAGGAATGTGCCAAGAAAATATGAAAGCCACTCGGCTATTAAAACCTAAAGAATATCCTGATGGCAGTCAGGAATGGAAATCAACCACCCATACAGCCAATATTGGTGGTGAAATATATACCAAACCCCATCTACCTGGAATTATTATTTTTGTTCATGGAGTGAACTCAGAAGGAGAATGGTATGAAGATGCTGAAAAACATTTATGTGAAGGATTAAATAAACGATTAAATCTCCCTGAAAAATTCAAACTAAAAGCTAATAAATATTTTCAAAATGAATTTAAAGCTAATAAAAAAAACATTGAAGATAGTCGATATTATAATCAATATAACTCTCATGAAATTGAGACATTATATAACTCCCCCATTATTCGTTTTTATTGGGGATACCGTGCACATAAAGATGAAATTAAAAAATACGACATTCCATTAAAAAATAAAAAGGGAGATAGTTATCTTCGGTTAGAAAAAGAGATTATTGCTAGTGACTACAATGAATATTCCTCCTTCGCTGAAAATAAAAAAAATCATTATGAACCCTATTTGCCAATAACGAGTGATAAAGAAAAAAAACTATTTATTTCACAAAAACTGGGTGAACAACATGGTATTTTTTATTGGAATGGTGGACCTTTTCAAAATGGCACCAATCAATTAGTCAGTTTATGGAGTGAATTTGGGTTTAATCGTGCACCACATATAAGAAATAAAGTCCCTTTACCCCTTGATTTGCAATGGTTCAATCCCGAATCTGACCGTATACTCGCAAGCTGTCCTCCCCGCCATTACTATGCCCATGCAGTAGGAAGACTTGCAAAATTAATCAAGATGATCCGTGAAAATAATCAGTATGATACCGTCAGTGTAATTTCTCATAGTCAAGGCACTATGATCGCTTTAGCTGCTGCCGCCATTGAAGCCCCAGATGCACTTTTTGTGTTAAATTCTCCTTATGCTTTACATGATTACAATTTAAATGCCGTCTCTTACCCGCCGGATGAACAAATTAGTGCAAAACAACGAGAAGCCACACTTCAAGCCATTATTAATAAGGTAGCTAAAAACAAGGATAAGCTTAAAGATCATCCCTGTGGATATAAAGGCCTTGCTGTGGGGCTAAATGAAGAAGGAAAAAGTTGGTCACCTAAAGATAAAATTCGAAAAGTAAATGATAACAATGCGACCTCACAAGGCAGCTCATTTAAATTAACTGAAAATGATTTCATTCAAGAAAGAGACAACCATGGAAGAACCTATATTTATTGCAATCCGCATGATCGTGTGATGGGAGCAGCTCCCCTTCGTAGTATTGGCTGGAACGGTATTCCTAATCTATATGATTGCAAAACAAAACAATATTCTTTCTCACCCTTTTTTACTAGGCAAGAAGAATGTACGTTATATGTCCGCTTGTTAGGGCGAAATCGTCCTTGTGGCAATAGCCCCGATTCACCGATAGATGCATCTAAAAGTACTATTTTTTGTGGTGAAAAAAGCCAATATTGTGATGGAACCTCTTTTTGGGAAAATAATACTAAACCCACGCATTATATGACATGGCCTAAACCTGACAATAATACCAAAATTTATATTAATGGCCCCGAAGTACCAAATCCAATCCAAAGCAATGAAATGCTAAAGTTTGATGAAACTTATACAAATGGTATTACGGATTTTAAAGCCGCAAGACAAAATAAAGGGCTTTATGGCTATGGGTTTGGTCAAGTTGACCCTATTGAAAATAAACCCATTGATGCTGATTATTATTATTTAATTGATTTTTATGATTATGAGCGGATCCAAGTACCTTTAACTGATGAAGAAAAAAAAGCCCGTAGAGGTGATCCGACCCTTACCCCTAATGAAAAAAATGAAACACATCGATTCGAAACACTAGAAGAAAGCAGAGAGAGATTTCGTACTTATATACAACGTGGTACTGACCATAGTTCATTACCCAAAGATGAAAATTTTTTAAAACGTGTTGTCGCTTATGACTTACCCATTGGTTATTGCGAAATAGGCAAATCTCCCGAAAGAATGAATGAATTAAGAAAGTTAGCCGATTGGCAGAGTGGTTTAGATAGCTATATGGAGAAAGGTGTATTAGATATACCTGAAATGCCCGAAATAATAAAAAAGCCATAAAAGAAAAAATAT
>NZ_PENY01000040.1:0-2186 GCF_003144445.1 Proteus sp. TJ1640 | reverse complement strand
CTTATTGGATTATAGTGGTGTTCATTTTTTTATATTAAAAATCAATGCGATATATACCAATACTCATAATCACTCACTATTAACTCACAATTCAACGTAGCCACTCCCTCTATCATCAAGGTATTTATCTGTCATCCTCATGGATTTGTGACCAAGTATTTTCTTTGCAAACTCAGCACTCTTTTCTTCTTCATATAATCTCGCAGATAAACTTCTAATTTCGTGAAATGTTGGTTTATTTTCTATGTGTTGAGGTAGCGCTTCGATAAATTTACCTCTCAGCGTTTTTGCTGTAGTGTTGCCACATATTTTATCTGACTTTCTATCTATGAGATTTAAAACATCACTAATAGAGTAACCGATAGATTCAAGCCTCAATGAGAGTGGTATTGCTACTTTAGAGCCTGTTTTTATTTGGATGACATATAGCCTATCATTTTTTATATCATCCCATTTCATGTTGGTAATGTCGCTAATGCGTTGAGCTGTAAGTATCGCCAATAGGAACATATACCTATATTTGTCATTTGTGTGCTTTAAGGCGTATTTAAACTCTTCTAGTGATAACCTTGATCGCTGAACGCTTGTCTTTGGCGGCTTTGTCACGGCAACAGGATTTTCCTTTATTACACCATCCGCAATGGCTTCATTAAAGGCATCTAGCATGGTGGATCTTAGTAATTTTGCCATTGCCTTTTTTGGGTACTCTGAAATAAATGTAGCTATATCTCTTGGCGTTACATTCTCAACGGGACAGTCATCAAAGTGTAATTTAATTAACTTTATTCTTGATTCGTAATCGTAGATTGTTTTCTCTTTTAACCCCCTACAGTTTATTTTTTCCCTATAAATATCAAGCCACTCATGCAGTGTCACACAGTGAACATTATTAATTCTGTCAACTAATGACTCTTTAGGTTTATAAATAGCCAAATTGGCGTGTATGGCTTCGGTTATTGCCAATGATTTGTTTGAGCCAACAGAAAATTCCTTTTTAGTTCTTACATCCCTGTAATAGTAAATCCCTTTACGCAAATACAAGTTAGGCGGTAGCCCCTTGTTCTTTGCACTTCTGTTTCTGCCCATTAATTTTCTCCATCAAAGACTTCTGATCCTTTACTAACTTATCATTTGTTAGAATTGCCCAGGGTTCGATTTCATAACTACCGCCAACTTTTTCAGGGGCAGGGTATAACCTTCCCTCGCTAATATATCTATATAAAGTTCGTGGTGTTTTGGGTTTAGCAAAATATCTATTATTCCATTCTAATAATGTTATTCGCTTCATTTATTGTTTCTCCTATTTACTTTTATCTTCCTTTTATATTAATTGAATACTTTCTTCTGCTTGGTCGCCATATACATCCCAACCACCGTATTTATCACGAGCGAATAATTCGAGTCGAGGAACATCTCCATATAGCTCCTCTAAACGATGATGGACTTCTTTTGGCTTTTCGCTGTGCTCACCAAGGCATGAGTAAATAACTTGTCGAACACTTGCAGACTTGCGAGGTAATCCATTGCCTCTTATGGCTATTAAACACATTTCGATATTTTGACGAGTGTAATTACCGCAATTAATCTTCGTCTCATTATTTAATATTTCCATAAAATCGAAAAAGTCCTCTGGTGGTTTTTTATTTATTCTATCTCCTGCGTTTTTATTTAATTTCACCCATGCGAACCCAAACATATTTTTAACTTTAAAATCCCATGCTTCGGCTAATTTAATAGCTTCTAGTGCAAAGTTTCCCGTGTACCACATAAACAGTACGGCATTTTTAGAGGAGTATTTTTCTATTGGTAATCGGGAGATGGAATATAAATCGGTGGTGTTGTAATGATTATCTGCTGCGCCATTTGAAACCTTGTTATTGTAAGACCAAGGTGGGTCGCACAATATCAAGTCATACTTTTTCATTCTCCGCCTCTTTCATTAATAGAAATACTTCCATAGCGGCGCGTAGTGGGTTCGATTTATATCTCGATGTGATTCCATTTGAAATATCACTTGCACACCACCAAGTTAACCCCCCATCCTCTGACATGTCTGCCATTAACGATATCAAATTTTCAATAATAATCGGCATTGCGTCGGCTGGGTTGTTGCATGGGTCGAATACTTGATATTTACCTTTGATATTATAAGTAATAACGCCGTTAGGTAAGAATCTAAAATATTT
>NZ_PENY01000039.1:0-1770 GCF_003144445.1 Proteus sp. TJ1640 | reverse complement strand
GCTTGGGCCTATTCTCTGCGGCCTGCTCTCACAGGCACCCCTTCTCGCGAACTTACGGGGTCAATTTGCCGAGTTCCTTAACAACGCTTCTCCCGCTCGTCTTAGGATTCTCTCCTCACCTACCTGTGTCGGTTTGCGGTACGGGTACCTCTGCTCTCGATAGTGGCTTTTCTTGTCAGTGCGGAATCGGTCACTTCGGTACTTATTTTTCCCTCCCCGTCAGGCCTTCGAAACAACCGGCGGATTTCCCTACCGGTCTATCTACCTCCTTTGGACGAGCTCTTCCGGTCGCTCGCTTGACCTATCCCCCTGCGTCCCCACTTCTCTCAAACGAGCAGCGGTAGTACAGGAATTTCAACCTGTTGTCCATCACCTACGCCTTCCGGCCTCGGCTTAGGTCCCGACTTACCCTGGGCGGACGAACCTTCCCCAGGAAACCTTAGGCTTTCGACGGTAAAGATTCTCACTTTACTTTCGCTACTTATTCCGGCATTCTCACTACTGTCTCGTCCACATGTCCTTCCGGTCATGCTTCGGCCTACCACAGTAAGCTCCCCTACCCAGTATCTCTACTGCCATAGCTTCGGTACACAGTTTAGCCCCGAACATTTTCGGCGCAGGTTCACTCGACTAGTGAGCTATTACGCACTCTTTGAATGAATGGCTGCTTCTAAGCCAACATCCTAGTTGTCTTAGCAAACCCACATCCTTTACCACTTAACTGTGATTTTGGGACCTTAGCTGATGGTCTGGGCTGTTTCCCTCTCGACTATGAAACTTATCTCACATAGTCTGACTCCCAAGCAACATCTAGACGGCATTCAGAGTTTGAGAGGGTTCGGTAACCCGGTAAGGCCCCTAGCCCAATCAGTGCTTTACCTCCGTCAGACTTTACTTGAGGCTAGCCCTAAAGCTATTTCGGGGAGAACCAGCTATATCCGAGTTCGATTGGAATTTCTCCGCTATCCACAGCTCATCCCAAACCTTTTCAACGGTTACGGGTTCGGTCCTCCACGAGACTTTACTCTCGCTTCAACCTGTCCATGGATAGGTCACCCGGTTTCGGGTCTATTGCATGCGACTTGTCGCCCTATTAAGACTCGGTTTCCCTTCGGCTCCGTACCTTATGAGTACTTAACCTCGCCGCATACAATAACTCGCCGGACCGTTCTACAAAAAGTACGCTGTCGAGCTTTAACGCTCTCCAACTGCTTGTAAACATAGGGTTTCAGGTTCTCTTTCACTCCCCTCCCGGGGTTCTTTTCACCTTTCCCTCACGGTACTTCTCCACTATCGGTCACCAGTTAGTATTTAGCCTTGGAGGGTGGTCCCCCCTGCTTCCCACAAGGTTCCACGTGCCTCGTGGTACTCTGGATCCCGGCCTGTCTACTCGCTTTTCGCATACGGGACTTTCACCCTCTATGGTGTAAGCTTTCCAGCTTACTTCTGCTAAGCTCGTAGAATCATTATGCCGGTCCGCAACCCCGAACTATATTGCTATAGCTCGGTTTGGGCTCTTCCGCTTTCGCTCGCCACTACTTACGGAATCTCGGTTGATTTCTTTTCCTGTGGGTACTTAGATGTTTCAGTTCCCCACGTCTCGCCCTGCTGCACTATGGATTCATGCAGCAGTACCTGAGCATTTACCTCAGGTGGGTTCCCCCATTCGGAAATCTGCGGGTCGATGGCTGTTTGCGCCTCACCGCAGCTTTTCGCAGCTTACCACGTCCTTCATCGCCTTCTGGTGCCGAGGCATTCACCCTATGCTCT
>NZ_PENY01000032.1:0-1753 GCF_003144445.1 Proteus sp. TJ1640 | reverse complement strand
TCTCTCAGACAAAACACCTTCGGTGTTGTCAGGTTAAGCCTCACGGTTCATTAGTACTGGTTAGCTCAACGTATCGCTACGCTTACACACCCAGCCTATCAACGTCTTAGTCTTAAACGTTCCTTTAGGTCACTCAAGGTGACAGGGAAGACTCATCTCGAGGCAAGTTTCCCGCTTAGATGCTTTCAGCGGTTATCTCTTCCGCACTTAGCTACCGGGCAATGCCATTGGCATGACAACCCGAACACCAGTGGTGCGTTCACTCCGGTCCTCTCGTACTAGGAGCAACCCCTCTCAATCTTCCAACGCCCACGGCAGATAGGGACCGAACTGTCTCACGACGTTCTAAACCCAGCTCGCGTACCACTTTAAATGGCGAACAGCCATACCCTTGGGACCTACTTCAGCCCCAGGATGTGATGAGCCGACATCGAGGTGCCAAACACCGCCGTCGATATGAACTCTTGGGCGGTATCAGCCTGTTATCCCCGGAGTACCTTTTATCCGTTGAGCGATGGCCCTTCCATTCAGAACCACCGGATCACTAAGACCTACTTTCGTACCTGCTCGAGCCGTCACTCTCACAGTCAAGCTGGCTTATGCCTTTGCACTAACCGCATGATGTCCGACCATGCTTAGCCAACCTTCGTGCTCCTCCGTTACTCTTTAGGAGGAGACCGCCCCAGTCAAACTACCCACCAGACACGGTCCCCGACCCAGATTATGGGCCTAGGTTAGAACATCAAACGTTAAAGGGTGGTATTTCAAGGTTGACTCCATGCAGACTGGCGTCCACATTTCATAGTCTCCCACCTATCCTACACATCAAGGCTCAATGTTCAGTGTCAAGCTATAGTAAAGGTTCACGGGGTCTTTCCGTCTTGCCGCGGGTACACTGCATCTTCACAGCGAGTTCAATTTCACTGAGTCTCGGGTGGAGACAGCCTGGCCATCATTACGCCATTCGTGCAGGTCGGAACTTACCCGACAAGGAATTTCGCTACCTTAGGACCGTTATAGTTACGGCCGCCGTTTACTGGGGCTTCGATCAAGAGCTTCTCCCTAAGGATAACCCCATCAATTAACCTTCCAGCACCGGGCAGGCGTCACACCGTATACGTCCACTTTCGTGTTTGCACAGTGCTGTGTTTTTAATAAACAGTTGCAGCCAGCTGGTATCTTCGACTGGCTTCGGCTCCGTCCGCAAGGGACTTCACTTACCGCCAGCGTGCCTTCTCCCGAAGTTACGGCACCATTTTGCCTAGTTCCTTCACCCGAGTTCTCTCAAGCGCCTGAGTATTCTCTACCTGACCACCTGTGTCGGTTTGGGGTACGATTGTTGGTAACCTGAAGCTTAGAGGCTTTTCCTGGAAGCAGGGCATCAATTGCTTCACCACCTTAGTGGTTCGTCATCACACCTCAGCATTAAGTGACCGGATTTGCCTAGTCACTCTGCCTACATGCTTGAACCGGGACGACCGTCGCCCGGACAACCTAGCCTTCTCCGTTCCCCCATCGCAGTTACCACCAGTACGGGAATATTAACCCGTTTCCCATCGACTACGCTTTTCAGCCTCGCCTTAGGGGTCGACTCACCCTGCCCCGATTAACGTTGGACAGGAACCCTTGGTCTTCCGGCGTGCGGGTTTTTCACCCGCATTATCGTTACTTATGTCAGCATTCGCACTTCTGATACCTCCAGCATACCTCACAGTACACCTTCGCAGGCTTACAGAACGCTCCCCTACCCAAC
>NZ_PENY01000017.1:0-1623 GCF_003144445.1 Proteus sp. TJ1640 | reverse complement strand
ATCTTGGCTTAATTGCGCGATATTTTGCTGTTGATTATCGCTATCACGAACTGTCCATGTGCCTTGTGATACCGCAGATTGGGGGGGGTTGTTTAGCAGAAGTTTATTTATAAAAATTCGTATTCAAACAATTCATAATCATTTATATATAATTTTTTTAAAAATTTATCATTAGATATTAGGAATTAGTAACGTTTATGAATTTCACTAATCAGTTTAGGTGATATTTTTTCTAAATTTAGTGTTAGCACATTGAACTAACCGACTCATAGCCGTAGACAATATTGGAATACTCATATTCTTAACCTGTTCTTCTATATAGCCAAAAGTGTGTTTTTATTTAAATATAACCAATATTATAAACAATGCGGTTTTAAATAATTATTGCCAAATACCATGTCTACTCGCTATTTAACTTTCATTAAACGATTTAATTAGAGGATTTCTAATCAACTTATTAAAGCCAGCTTCGATTATTGATTTCCTTTACGAATTTAGGTCGCACTTTAAAATATCTCGTCAAAATTTGCCTACTTTTAAGTGGAAAGTAACACATTTAAAGCAGGCAAATACACAATGCAAATTACAATTTCAGAATATCTTACTTTAATCTTCGTACTTGAAATCTATATTAATTTTCATTGTTTCCAAATCTAAAGTTACTTCACAGCCTTTCCAAATAGGTAGACCATTAGTTAAATTATTTTCTATATAATACTTTCGTAACTCAACCAAATAGTGAAGCATATTTGTATTTGCAACACCACCAGCTGTAAGCCATTTCAATGAATTTTCATTATCAAGATAATCATATTCATATTCACATGTATTATCTTCAACTGATAAATTAGCCCTCATATTTATCTTTTTAGCATCATTAGGGGCTATATTATATAATAACACACCTATATTATTGTATATTTCTTGATCTGTTTTCATTTTTCACCTTTAGAATCATTAATAAACGTTCTTTCTATAGGATGTTCATTCCCTATTTTGTATGTAACGTTAATACTACTTGGTTTATCACTATTCCCTATATATACAGGCTCTATCTTAACACTTATCTCTTTATTCTCTTTTAACGATCTAGCCCATATATTCTCCATTTTTTTCCATTCACTACGATTTAAATTAGAATTCATTGGCACCATGTTTATTTTTTCACCAGGCCCTGAAAATCTTGTTGCGATTAAATGTCCACCATCATCCCCCGCATCACCACATTTCCCAACTTTACATTGTTGGTAACCATTTCTATCACTTTTATTTAATTCTAATGTAGCAGTAACGGATGTCACTCTACCTAAAGAGTCTGTCTGATAAACTTTATTTCCATCAATAGTATAAACCATATTTGGCTTAGGCTTATTTAATTCTTTATTCCAATTTCCTTTACTACCAGAGACTTGTTTTCCTGGATCTATCTTATTCTGAGACTCTTTATTATCCTGCTCTGGTGTTGGCTTTTTATTATTCTCATTCCCCCGAATCGCCGTCGTTCTAACCGTGATCCCTGAATCTTTAGAGGGCCCTGACATACCAATACTATCAAAACCTTCCTTACTTCCTAATGCAACTCTTGCTCCAAAAGTTGCTGAATTGAAAATACTTTGGGCACTT
>NZ_PENY01000030.1:0-1601 GCF_003144445.1 Proteus sp. TJ1640 | reverse complement strand
AAGCCAATTGGCTTCAGGATTAGCGGGTGGACTGACTACCGGTGATATGGCGGGTGCGATTACTGGCTCGCAAGCTGGGAAGAATGCGGTTGAGAATAACTTTTTACATTCTGAACAAATTATGAGTTTTGTTGATGTTCAAGCGAAAACTAAGACCCCAGAAGAGAGAAAGCAGTTACAAAAAGATATTGATACACTAGACAAGCAACTTCAATCACAAGCGGAAAGATGGGGAATATCAACCAATGATATGAAGAGCGCTTTAGATAGCTTGAAAACATTGGAAGGTTTGCCAGATTGTAATGCACAATGCCAAGACATGGTGAAAGATTCAATATCTAAACTTGAGCCAGCATTAGAAAAAAGGATCGCTAATCATTCATCACAAACAGATAACCTAAAAGAGCTAACAGGTATTTTAGCCACTGTGATAGTGATGAATGAAAGCGGGTTGATTGATGGCATAGCCACTACATCAGGAGGTGGAAAAGGGATATCTAGCGTTACAGGTTCTTCTAAGATTGATAATGCTGTACAAGGTGGCGGGCAAAAAGGGAAAGAAACTAATCCGATAATTAATCAACCGAATATAACAGTAATCTCACCGGAAATAGAAACCAAGATACTTGCGGGACAAAGGGTTGGAAACTCAAACAAATTAATTGGGGGACACTCGTCTTCAGTGAGTAATGAAAATCCAAATTATGCTGTAGAAACAATAAAATTGAATCCAGACGGTACAAGAGTTGTGAAGTTTACTACTCAGTTCCCAGATGGGAACTTATCAAAAATTAAGACAAGTACACTTTTTCCAGAGAATTGGTCAGATAAAAGTATTATTGATTCTGTCAATAAAATTGGTAACTCCTCAGCTATTGGACAAAGAAGCTCAACAGGTGAAACGTTACATCGTGGTGTAATTAATGGTGTAGAAATTGATGTAATTAAAAAAGGAAATCAAGTTACAGCTGGGTATCCTGTAGGTGGAAAACCGACTCCTGGCTTTAATCCAATCGATTGAGGTATGTACATGTATAAAGAATTTGATTTATGTATTACTGATTTTAGTAATGATAATGAACCTGGAGATTATTGGTATGATTGTGCTGTCGTTGAATCTGCTGAAATTTTAAGTAAATTCAAGGAGCCAGACTGGGTATGTCTATTTAATGAGTTAGCACATAAATCTATATTTTGGAAAACTAGATTGGTTGAATGTTTAGGGGATTTAAAAAATAGCCATGAGCTAGATATCATCTTAGCACTCATTGACACTGATAATTATGATTTATTTATCAGTTGTGTCGACTCGCTAAGATCTATGGATATATGTGATTTATCTGAAGATGATTTGGGTAAGATTAACGATAAAATATACCATCTTGAGCAAAGTGCTTCTTTGCCAGTGAAAAGTATTTTAGAAAGTTTTTCACGTAAGTTTAAGTGTAAATAATCCCTGTTTTACACAAGGATCTCCCTTAGCTGTCTACTTCACTCCTCAGCCAACCGGATAATCAACAGTCCGGCTTGGCGAGTGAGGGTGTAGTGGCTACCCGCCTCAAACCCCAACTTCTTCAGCCACTTACCGCTAATAGTGAGTT
>NZ_PENY01000013.1:0-1557 GCF_003144445.1 Proteus sp. TJ1640 | reverse complement strand
TGTGCTATTGGTGTAATAGGTGTGGTCGCCCTCTTCAAATCCTTTTGCTCGGCTACCATTAGCATTAATATTTACCCCAACCCCCCCCGAGCCCACTGTGACGCCAACACCAACAGAAGTGCTTTTGCTGCTGTTTTTACTGTCTATCGTCTCTTGGTTTTGTGCTGATTGTAATGTGATATCTCAAGTTGTATCTGGTGACTGTAATAAACACAAATCATAACTGCTATTTCGCTGAGATAACTCAGATTTACACTGAAATTCAGTTCATTCTTCTAGCCGAATAACTATTTATTCAACTGGTGGAGAAAGAATAAATCCACTCAGTAGGCTCCTGTGTGGAATTGGGATGACTATCTATAACTAGTTTCTTGTATCAATAGAAATTCTTGTACCATCTGGAATATTTCTAATTTGTAATGCAAGATGCGCTCTAAACTTCATCGCATCTATAGAATTTGATAGATATAAATTTTCTAATGTATATTCCCCACCTAAAACAAATGGGATCTTAGGAATTAGCCTATGCATTGATGGAATTTTTCCATAAATATTCTGCCATTGATTAGCTAATGAATACCCAGTTAAAAAATTATAATCATCTAAAATTGCTTTACTCCACTCCTCAAAACTTCCCGCCAACTCACTAAATGAACCTGTCTCTGGATCAAAAACTTGAATCAGATCATCTTTAATACAGAACTGATTTCCAAAAATATCTTCTGCAAAAAAAAATGCTTCTAGTGCCATATCCTTATATGCAGAAATCCACAGTCTATTATTATTCCAATCAATTACACCGACCTCCTTATCCATACTCTCATATGGAAATAAGTGTAATGCTGATTCAAATCCATAAAAACCGTTCTTTTTCTCTAGCAAAAAAACCAGTTCATCTATTAATGATTGCCCATAACTTGATTCAATATTTTTTTTCAATTGATTAGGAGATATGTCATCACTACAAATTGATAATAATTTATCTATAAAAAATCCCATTCTTATTTTCCTCTATCTTTTTCTTGTTTTCCGGATGATACATCTGATTTTATAATGACAATTGTACCATCAGCGAACTCACGGCATTGGTGACCAATGCACGAACCAGCGCCTCTATTATCAGATGGTGAGATTAATCTAACTGAGGCACCTGTACCACCCTCTTTAAACATAGCAGGAGGATATTCATCACGATCAGAACCTTTAACTGGGTCAATATTCTTTAATGATTCTCTTCTTCTTTTGGCTGCACCATCACGATCTACTGTCAGTATATTAGGATGACCTGATTTTTGGGCATCCTCGATATGCTTAGCAGTTTCTGGATATTTATTTTTATCAACTATAATAACTTTTGGCTCATTGTCTTTTATTGATGTATTAACAGAAGATTTACTTTCAAAATCTTTGGATGTATTTCCTTTAACGGCTGTTGATATAACAGTAATTCCCGTATTCTTACTAGGTCCTGCTGTGCCAATACTATCAAAACCTTCCTTACTTCCTAATGCAACTCTTGCTCCAAAAGTTGCTGAATTGAAAATACTTTGGGCACTT
>NZ_PENY01000033.1:0-1336 GCF_003144445.1 Proteus sp. TJ1640 | reverse complement strand
TAAACGGGAACAACTTTAAACTTACTAACATAAATAGGTCTGTACTTCCAAACCAGTGACGCTATTAAGCCATAGAAAAATTCAGATAGCAAACTTTATTTTTAGCGGTAAATCACCTGTGTGTACTATCAAAAATAAAAGCTTAATAAAAAAGACCGCCTAGGCGATCTTTAAGAGATTTATAACAGATTAAGGCTGAACTTTCTTATCTACTCAGCATCTTTTTCTTTAGTTAAACAATAACGCAAATTTTGTCTAATCGCTTCAATTGACCAGATCCAAAAAGCAGTTCCGACAAACTCAGAAACTAATGCTTGATAACCTGCTGTCCAAAGCCAGCTAGATAGCCCTAATAATGGTACAACTAAACCATGAGCAAAAACAGAAACACCAATACCAAAACAAATACCGTGTAATAATTTAACCTTTGGTAAGTATTCAGCAATAACACAATATATCACAGCGATAACTATTGAGAATAATATATGAACACCATTACCGCCCCAATTAATACTATATCCCATCCAATGATAAGTCATAGTATCTATATTTAATCCTAGCTTTTCTAATAAGACAACTGGAGGAGGTGTCGTTTCAAGTGTTCTCGGTGGAATTAGGTCTTCAAAACCAGATTTTACTAAAGCTGAAAAGATACCCGCTATAATACCTACGTATATTGCTATACCAATATGCCTAGAACTTTTTTTCGTTAATTTAAACAAATCAATCATTATATATACTCGCTCTATAAATTGAATATTATGAGTATAGTAGAGATAAGAATACCTGTTTATTATTTTAATTATTAGTTAAACACTACAGATTTATTCTTATAGCATAACAATAAATTTTATCTTAAATATAAACAAATAATCAATGAAAACAAAAAACTCTCAACAAATTTTTTGATTAATAATCATATATCTAAAAATAAAACCCTGCAAAAAGCCAAGCTAATAAGCTAATTGACCTTGATGCCACTCTTATCTCAATCTCATCATTTTTACGTACGTAAAGTTTTTATATGATTTTTTCCACGTATCGATCCATCTCTAATGGAACATCTGACATCATTAACATATCTTCTATTATTCCTTCTGCCTTTTGTCATTTTTTACCTATATGCCCATCAGAGCAATTGTGCTTGTTAGTAAATTGCATAAATGTCATTCCGAATAAATAGTAATCAAGCAATAGGTCATGCATATCACTATTCTTTTTATTTAATGCGACAGGTTTAGCTAATCAATGCCGATTTAATGGGCAGATTGATAATTTCTATTCTGTTGCTCAACACTCGGTATATGTCAGCTATTTAGTTACTCCTGAATATGCT
>NZ_PENY01000002.1:0-838 GCF_003144445.1 Proteus sp. TJ1640 | reverse complement strand
TTAAAAATAAATTAATTCGAAATATAAAAGCAAATAACGCCGTGATTATCTTAAAAGTGATAATACGTTTTGAGGAATTTGATTTGCTTGAGCAAGCACAGAAGTCCCTGCTTGTTGCAGTATTTGACCTTTACTCATATTAGACACTTCTGTCGCATAATCAGCGTCTTCTATACGGCTACGTGATGCGGTCAGATTATTAACAGTGTTACCTAAGTTAGCAATGGTTGAATCTAAACGGTTTTGCACGGCTCCCATGGCACTGCGTAGGCTATCGACCTGAGCAAGTGCATCATCGAGTCCTTTTAATGGTGCATCGTTAATTGTTGGCGTAGTTGTAGTTGTAGGTGTAATTTCTGCACCTTTCGTTAAAGTTACTTTACCACCAAGAAATTTATGGTTAGCTTTATCAACTGCTGCAGATTCATCCAGTTGAGCTTGATAAGTTTTGATATCACCATTTTTATCTTTGACTTCTATTGTCAGACTGGTTTTATCTTCTTTACCATTTGCATCCACTGCATAATAGACACCTTCTAATGATTCATTACTTTTCGCTAAACTTGCTTTTAATGATGAGGTATCAATATCAATATCTTTCAATATAGGTGGAGTATCTCCATCGGATACCGAAACAACACTCGTTGAGCTACCATGTAATTTTTCCGGCTTTGCAGAAAGATCTAATTTATCAATACCCAATGTAGTGGCATCCATTTTTTTCAGATTAACACTGATTTGTTCTTTATCATGCGCGCCCACTTGTAAATTTAATGTGCTGTCTTCACTTAACACTTTTACGCCATTAAATTGTGTTTGTTCAGAAATACGATTAATT
>NZ_PENY01000035.1:0-790 GCF_003144445.1 Proteus sp. TJ1640 | reverse complement strand
GATTTAATTAAAATCGTCATTCCGATATTAATGGCTGGATTATTATTTTTAAATTTAGTGCCAGTGCCTTTGACTATAGCAGACCCTGACACTGTGTTAACAGTGCCTGTTGTGTATATCATGATTTATTTCCTTATTGCTTGCAGGCTAATAGTGTTATTTTGAAATATCTATCTTCGCTGTCATATCTAAATACGCCGGGTGTATTCGCTTTTAACGTTGTTGATGGTGAATTCCAATAATAAAAATCATCGACTCGTCCACCTTTTTTAATTTCAAAGAACTTATCATCGTTTAACCATAATCGACACCACTTACTATTATGTGTCGTCGCTATTATGATCACTTGAATAACGCGGTCAAAAGATTGTGGTGGTATTGTGATTGTTTCTCCATTACCAATAGAATAAAACTTAACTATGTCACCTTCGATATTCTCTACTTTTAAAGTGCCCTTAATTTCACAATCTTTATCAATAATTACATTATTCATCGTGCCTTTAGTGGCTTTAATTTCTCCTCTAAATTTTGCATTATCAAATTCAGCGTATCCATTTTTATTAATTATCCAGCCTGATTTTCCAGCCACATAATTATTTGATTGAATAACATTCCCTATTTTTGCATTTGTAATCGAGCCATCTTCAATAAATAAATCTCGAATAAACAATTGCCCATTTTTGGCATACATGAATAATTCCATTTTGCCATTTGCAGGGTTATACCAAGCAAAGTTATTCGCATTGTAACCAAAGAATGATTCGAGCTTTCCATTCTTAACTTGAGCGCT
>NZ_PENY01000007.1:0-698 GCF_003144445.1 Proteus sp. TJ1640 | reverse complement strand
GTACATTTAAAGGTAATGCCTCAATGCCTGCTGGAAGTTTAATCCCGACGGTAACCCACTCCGTATCAGCTGGGGGAGACAGTGTTTTATTTTTATCACTACGAGGTGCACAGCCTTGGATCATAATGATGATAGACAGTAAGAGAAAACATTTATAAACGCTCCATCTCTTCTCTTGCCTTATATTTAAAAGAAATAATTTCAAATAATCTCCTCGGTTGGGATTGAATTTTTTATTCAATTAAGACTCTTTAATTTATTATAATTTAGTCCCCAATATTTTGATTTTTCTATCGTGCCATCTGAATAATAAATAATAATATCTTTTTCTCGCTCTTTAGGCATGTCAACCTTCGTGATATTATCTTTATGATAGGTAGGAATGAATAGTATGTTTCTTTCATTATGGACTAATGTGTATTGAGTACCATCCCATTTATTAAACAAATTTATTTTTTTTTCATTTAATACTTTATTATTAATAAATACCGGATAGTAATTCAGTTCTATTTTTTCATCCTGTATTAAATTTCTTATAATTTCTCCTTCGTTATCATTATGATTATTAAAGATTAAAATAATTTTATGTGATGGTATTGTTTCAAAATCACTATACGTATTCAGTGTTTTTTTGTAAATGATTGACATCCAAACTTCACTCAATTGCCATCGGCATGAGCCTCCTCCATTAAGGGCAA
>NZ_PENY01000019.1:0-620 GCF_003144445.1 Proteus sp. TJ1640 | reverse complement strand
TGGGGTGACTGCGTACCTTTTGTATAATGGGTCAGCGACTTATATTCTGTAGCAAGGTTAACCGTATAGGGGAGCCGTAGGGAAACCGAGTCTTAACTGGGCGAATGAGTTGCAGGGTATAGACCCGAAACCCGGTGATCTATCCATGGGCAGGTTGAAGGTTGGGTAACACTAACTGGAGGACCGAACCGACTAATGTTGAAAAATTAGCGGATGACTTGTGGATGGGGGTGAAAGGCCAATCAAACCGGGAGATAGCTGGTTCTCCCCGAAAGCTATTTAGGTAGCGCCTCGTGAACTCATCTTCGGGGGTAGAGCACTGTTTCGACTAGGGGGTCATCCCGACTTACCAACTCGATGCAAACTGCGAATACCGAAGAATGTTATCACGGGAGACACACGGCGGGTGCTAACGTCCGTCGTGAAGAGGGAAACAACCCAGACCGCCAGCTAAGGTCCCAAAGTCATGGTTAAGTGGGAAACGAAGTGGGAAGGCTCAGACAGCCAGGATGTTGGCTTAGAAGCAGCCATCATTTAAAGAAAGCGTAATAGCTCACTGGTCGAGTCGGCCCGCGCGGAAGATGTAACGGGGCTAAACCATGCACCGAAGCTGCGGCAGC
>NZ_PENY01000023.1:0-611 GCF_003144445.1 Proteus sp. TJ1640 | reverse complement strand
GTTGGGGTAAATATTAATGCTAATGGTAGCCGAGCAAAAGGATTTGAAGAGGGCGACCACACCTATTACACCAATAGCACATTAAATGCAGGGCAAACGCTCACCTTACAAAGCGGCCAAGATACGACCTTAAAAGGCGCTCAAGCGCAAGGCGATAAAGTGATTGCTAAGGTGGGCGGAGATTTACATCTTGAAAGCCAGCAAGCGATTGATGATTACAAATCGAAGCAATCGAGTGAAAGTGCGGGTGGTAGTGTCAATGTGATGGGCACACCGGGAGGTTCGGCAAATCTTTCGTTTAGTCGCGATAAAATGGACAGCAAATACCGTTCAGTGGAAGAACAAACGGGCTTATTTGCAGGCAATCAAGGGTTTGATATTAGTGTAGGTAAACATACCCAGCTTGATGGTGCAGTAATTAGCAGTACCGCAGAGGCTAAAAATAATCAGCTTGATACGGGCACATTAGGCTTTAGTGATATCCATAACTACGCAGAATATAAAGTTGAGCATCAATCTGGTGGTGTAAGTACCTCAGGAGGTGTTGAAGGCAATATGCTGGCTAATATGGGGCATGCATTAGCCATGGCAGGCAACCATAGTGACAGCGC
>NZ_PENY01000042.1:0-568 GCF_003144445.1 Proteus sp. TJ1640 | reverse complement strand
CTATTTAATGCTTAACTCATTTGAGCTGTCATCACACTTTTGCAAAAGATACATTTTGCGCCGTGTGGATTGTTCACTGTGACATCAAATTGTGATGTTCTATATTGTGAACCGCAACAACTTGGGCATTTAAAATAGAGGCGAATAGTAATAGCGCCTTTAGAGAGCCACCACGTTGCCTGCTGCGGGGCCTTTCATACCATTTTCCATGGTGAATGAAACTTGTTGGCCTTCAGCTAATGTTTTGAAGCTATCACTTTGGATTGCAGAGAAATGTACGAATACATCTTTGCTGCCATCAGCTGGAGTAATAAAACCAAAACCTTTACCTTCATCGAACCATTTTACTGTACCAGTCATTGTATTAGACATAGAATTTCCTTTAATTTATTTAATTTGCCATAAGGCATATGTGGTTTGTTTTGTATTTTTACTTATGGGAATTAATTAGAAGGAATTCACAATGAAGAGGTATCGAGGATAACGCTAAACGGGAACAACTTTAAACTTACTAACATAAATAGGTCTGTACTTCCAAACCAGTGACGCTATTAAGCCATAGAAAAAT
>NZ_PENY01000038.1:0-520 GCF_003144445.1 Proteus sp. TJ1640 | reverse complement strand
CAAATTCCTCAAAACGTATTATCACTTTTAAGATAATCACGGCGTTATTTGCTTTTATATTTCGAATTAATTTATTTTTAAATGTAAAGTCAATATTTATTTGGTGACTTGGTATTTAGGAATTTAATTAAAAAGAAATAAAAAGAAAAATATTCAATTAGTTTATTTTGCTGAAATGAGCAAAAAGGAAAATATTATGGCACAAGTCATTAATACCAATTACCTATCACTGGTCACTCAAAATAATTTAAATCGTTCACAAAGTGCATTAGGTAATGCAATTCAACGTTTATCTTCTGGCTTACGTATTAATAGCGCCAAGGATGACGCAGCAGGTCAAGCGATTGCAAACCGTTTTACTTCTAATGTTAAAGGCTTAACTCAAGCTGCACGTAATGCGAACGATGGTATTTCTATAGCCCAAACCACAGAAGGGGCTTTGAATGAGATTAATAATAACCTGCAACGTATTCGTGAATTAACCGTCCAAGCAAAAAATGGTTCTAATTCAGATACCGAT